>JAJFFL010000231.1 GCA_021776705.1 Alphaproteobacteria bacterium | reverse complement strand
TAAAGCAGAAACAGGACCAGCATCGAGGTCAGGCGCCCGTCCCACACCCACCAAGCTCCCCACGCCGGCTTGCCCCAAATCGATCCGGTCGCGAGCGTCAGGAACGCGAACCCGGCGCCGAGCGGGGCGGCGCACTTGGCGGCGACGTCGGCAAGGACATGGCGCCAGACGAAGTAGACGAAACTTGCGAGTCCCATGACCGCGTAGGCGGCCATGCCGAGCCAGGCGCTCGGAACATGCACGAACATGATCCGCACCAGCTCGCCCTGATCAAGTTCTTGCGGCCCGGCGAACGCCAAGCCGTAGCCGACCCCGCCGGAAACCAAAGCCGCGGCCGCGAAGATCGCGACCAAAGGGCCGGAGACGGTCATGAAACGCTGGGGATTGGCGAACGCCGTGATCATGAGCGTCTCTCTAGCGCGTTCGGCGCGGCCGGCGATCCGCGTGCGTCAACTATCCGCAGGCGCGGCCGGCGCGCCGCCGAACAAATCTCGAAACCGCGACGCCAGGTGCGGCACGAGAACGTCGGCGGAAATGAACAGCCGGTAGTCGCCTTCAACGTAGGGGCCGAGAACATAGGGCCCGTAGAGCAGTTCAACCCCGGCGGCGCGGCCGGTTGCGTCCGACGCGACCAACACGAAATTCTCGAACGAACCAGCGGTCGGCTGCAACACTTCGCGGGCGTTGACGTCCCAGTACTCGTCCGCCTCCCCGGTCGCGGACTTGCGCGCCGCCTCAACCCGGTAGGCCTCCAGCGCCGCGTCCGATACGGCGGACAGGGCCGGCCCGCGATCGCGGCGGTTCGCGAACAGGTCCGCAAGCGTCAGCCGCCGCAAGGTGGCTTGGTCCCACAGCAGCGAGTCATAGCCGGTCACCGGATGGGCTCCGCCGCTGAACTCGGTGCGGCGGCCTTCGAGACTTAAGACGGCAGCGTTCTGAAACGCCGTCGACCATTCGAGATCCAGCAGCCAAGTCTGAAACGGGGTCGCCGGGTTGGCGCGGGATTCTTCGGCCTGAGCGCGATAGTCGGCGACCGCCGCCTGCGCCTCGGCGACCAATCCAGGACCCAAACGCGGAATCGCCATCGCCGCCTCGGGGACGAAAATCGACCATTCCAATGCGTCGTCCGCGCCTGACGCGTCGAACGCCGCCGTTGCGACGGCTGGCGAATCCCCCGCCGCCGCCGGCGTCGAGTTCGGCGCCGGGCCCCCGGTCGACGCCGAACACGCGGCGAACATCAGCAAGGTCGCGACAAAGGCGGCGAAACGCATGGCGAGATCTCCGGCTGGGCGTCGGCGACGTTTTCAATCACTCAAGGTGCAAGCGCAAGGCCGCCGCGGCGCCGGCGGCGCCGACGACGAGGCTGGCGAGCGCCGAGGCGGCCAGCAGAAAAAGCGGCGCCGTTGGATCCGTTCCGATCGCGGCGGCGCGGATCGCGCCGGCGGCGAAAATCACCGTCGGGGCCCGAAACGGCGGGCTGACCACCGCGATCAGCAAGGCCCCGCGCGGACGCCCCGCGGCCAAAGCCGCCGGCGCCGCGCCCGCCGCAACCAGCGCCGGGGCGGCCGCCAGACACGCGACGCCGGACACAAGCGCGGCCGCGCCGTCCAATCCCAACAACACCGCGGCGATCGGCGCGACGAGGGCCGCCGGCCACAGCGCCGCGGCGGCGCGCGCCAAAATTTTCACCGCCGCGACGGCCGTCAACGGCAACGGCCCGAGCGCAAGTTCGTCGAGGGCGCCGCTGTCGAGATCGTTTTGGAACAAGTGCTCGAGCCCAAGCATCGCCGCGAACGTGAACGCGATCATCAACGCGCCCGGCGCGGCGGCGGCAAGCAGATCGGCCGACGGCCCGACCGCGAACGCCGTCAAGGCGGCCGCCGCGAGGAAGAACGTCGCCGACGACGCGGCCCCGCCGCCGCCGGCCCACGCCGCCGCGCATTCGCGCGCGAAAAGCGCCCGCGCCGCGTTCATGCCGCGGCCGCCGACGGCAGATCGATCGCGCGCGTGTCCGGCCAGCCGGGATCGTCGTGCACGGCGGCGACGACCAGCCCGCCGCGCCGCCGGTGTTCGGTGACGACATCGGACAAGATCGCGCGGCCGGCGAGGTCGAGCGGCGACGCGGGCTCGTCCAGCAGCCAGAGCGGGCGTGGGGCGACGAGCAGACGAGCGAGCGCCGTCCGGCGTTTTTGCCCCGCGGACAAGCGCCGCGCCGGGGCGTCGGCCAGGGCGAGAAGACCGAAAGTCTCAAGCGCCGACACGATCGCGCCCCGGTCGCCGCCGCGCCAGGCGGCGACGAACGCGAGGTGGGCGCGCGGCGTTTCCGTCGATCTCAAGCCGTCGGCGTGACCGACGTACGCCGCCGCGTCTTCCGGAGCCGCCGCGGCGCGATCGATTTCGAGGACCAGGTCTCCGGCCGCCGGCGTGAGGAACCCCGCCAGAGCGCGCAGCAGCGTCGTTTTTCCAACCCCGTTCGGGCCGCGAACCAACGCCGCGTCTCCAGGTCCGACCTGAAAAGTCAGGCCTTCGGCCAAGACGCGATCGCCGCGCGCCAGGGTCACGGCGTCGAAGCGCAGCCGGGTTTCCGGGTGGTCGGGGCTTGAATCCGTCATGGCGAGGCTGCATAGCCGCCGTCGGAGCCGCCGTCGACCGGCCAACGCCCCGCGAGGCTGATGGACGCCCGCGGCGCTCCGCCTATAATCGCGCGCGACCGCGTTCGCGGACATTCGCTTCGCACTCACAACCGGGCCGGCCGCCGCCGCGGCCCCTCCCCGCCCGACACAGGATGTGACTCATGGCTTCGCTCGACAGCTTCAAGTGCCGTCGCGACCTAAAGGTCGGCGACAAGACCTACGCGATCTTTGATCTCAAGGCGGCCGAAGCCAACGGCCTCGACGGCGTATCTCGATTGCCGAACTCCTTGAAGGTTCTCTTGGAGAATCTGTTGCGCTTCGAAGACGGACGCACGGTCACCAAGGCCGACATCGTCGCGCTCAAGGATTGGCTGAAAGATCATCGGTCAAGCCACGAGATCGCTTACCGCCCGGCGCGCGTCTTGATGCAAGACTTCACCGGCGTGCCGGCGGTCGTCGACCTCGCGGCCATGCGCGACGCGACCAAAATCTTGGGCGGCGACCCGAAGTCGATCAACCCGCAGGTGCCGGTCGATCTCGTCATCGACCACTCCGTGATGGTCGACTATTTCGCCCACACGGATTCGTTCGCCAAGAACGTGAAGCGGGAATACGAACGCAACGGCGAACGCTACAAGTTTCTCAAGTGGGGAAGTCAGGCGTTCGACAACTTCCGAGTCGTGCCGCCCGGCACCGGAATCTGCCACCAGGTGAACCTCGAGTACCTCGCCCAGACCGTGTGGACCAAGGACGAAGACGGGGCGACGGTCGCCTACCCCGACACGCTTGTCGGCACCGACAGCCACACCACCATGATCAACGGCCTGTCCGTGCTCGGCTGGGGCGTCGGCGGCATCGAGGCCGAAGCGGCGATCCTCGGCCAGCCGATTTCGATGCTGATTCCCGACGTCATCGGCTTCCGCCTCGACGGCAGATTGCCCGAGGGCGCGACCGCCACCGACCTTGTGCTCACCGTCACGCAGATGCTGCGCAAGAAAGGCGTGGTCGGAAAGTTCGTGGAGTTCTTCGGCCCCGGCCTGAATCATTTGTCGCTCGAGGATCAAGCGACTATCGCCAACATGGCGCCGGAGTACGGCGCGACGTGCGGCTTCTTCCCGATCGACGACGAGACCCTGAAATATTTGACGGCCACGGGCCGCGACGCCGCCCGGGTGGCGCTCGTGAAGGCCTACGCCGAGGCCCAGGGGCTGTGGCGCCCGGACCAAGCTGCGGATCCGGAATTCACCGACACGCTGAAGCTTGATCTCGCCGACGTGACGCCTTCGCTCGCGGGGCCGAAACGGCCGCAAGACCGCGTCGCCCTGGACGGCGCGGCCGACGCCTTCGCCAACGCGTTGGCGAACGAGTTCAAGATCGCCGACACGGAAACGGCGGTGAAGCGCGTCAGGGTCGACGGCGAAGAGTATTCGCTCGGCCACGGCAGCGTCGTCATCGCCGCGATCACGTCGTGCACCAACACGTCGAATCCGAACGTCATGCTCGGAGCCGGGCTGCTGGCGCGCAATGCGATCAAACGCGGTCTCGAGGTGAAGCCTTGGGTGAAGACGTCGCTGGCGCCGGGAAGCCAGGTGGTGACGGACTATCTGGCGAAGGCCGGGTTGCAAGACGACCTCGACGCGCTCGGATTCAACCTCGTCGGCTACGGCTGCACCACGTGCATCGGCAATTCCGGACCGCTTTCCGAGAAAATCTCAAAAGCGATTCACGACGGCGACTTGGTCGCGACGTCGGTCTTGTCCGGCAATCGAAATTTCGAAGGTCGGGTGAACCAGGACGTAAAGGCGAACTACTTGGCGTCGCCGCCTCTGGTGGTCGCGTATGCGCTGGCCGGCACGATGACGGCCGACTTGATCAACGACCCGCTCGGCTACGATCCGGACAATGAACCGGTTTACCTCAAAGACATCTGGCCGGCGCCGACGGAAATCGCCGAGGCGGTGCGGTCGTCGGTGACGCCGGAGATGTTCGCCAAGCGCTACGCCGACGTCTTCAAGGGCGACGCGCAATGGCGGGAGATCGAAATCGGCGCCGGGCTGACCTACGACTGGGACGACGCCTCGACCTACGTCCAGAACCCGCCGTTTTTTGACGACATCGCCGGCGGCCCCGGCGACGTCAGCGACATCGAAGGCGCGCGAATTCTCGGTCTGTTCGGCGATTCGATCACCACTGACCACATTTCGCCCGCCGGCTCGATCAAGGCGCAGAGCCCGGCCGGCACTTATCTCAGCGGACATCAAGTCGATGTCATCGACTTCAATTCCTACGGATCACGCCGCGGCAACCACGAAGTCATGATGCGCGGAACGTTCGCCAACATCCGCATCAAGAACCAGATGGTGCCCGGCGTCGAAGGCGGCGAGACCAAGCACCATCCGTCTGGCGAACAGATGTCCATCTACGACGCGGCGATGCGCTACAAGACCGAAAACGTGCCGCTGGTCGTGTTCGCCGGCAAGGAGTACGGCACCGGTTCGTCGCGCGACTGGGCGGCCAAGGGCGCGCGGCTGCTCGGCGTGCGCGCCGTCGTGGCGGAAAGCTTCGAGCGAATCCATCGCTCGAACCTCATCGGCATGGGCGTCTTGCCGCTGCAATTCGAAGACGGGGCCAGTTGGACGAAACTCGGATTGACGGGCGACGAAACGGTTTCGGTCGCCGGCTTGGGCGACTTGGCGCCTGGCAAGACTCTCACGGTGACCGTGCGGACCGCGGCCGGCGAAGAAGAGTCGGCGCCGGCGCGAGTTCGCATCGACACCGAAAATGAGCTTGAATATTTCAAGAGCGGGGGAATTTTGCATTACGTGTTACGCAATTTGACCGCCGCGGCGTGATCGGTTTGGATAACTTTTTGAATCTCAATGAGAATTTTTGAGATCTCGATTGCAGGACCGTCACGTCCATGTGATTCGCCGACGCCGACGCCCTCGCATATTTTTCGCGCAATGAAAGTCTTGCTGACCAGCCTTACGGCCGCCCTGGCGGCGGCCACGGCGGCCTTCGGCCAAGCCGACCTGGAAGCGCCGCCCGTCGTGGTGGAGCTGTTCACGAGCCAAGGCTGTTCGGCTTGCCCGAAAGCCAATCGAATGCTCGGCGAACTTTCGCTGCGCGGCGACATCATCGGCTTGGCCTTCGCCGTCGACTATTGGGACTATCTCGGCTGGGACGACACTTTCGCGCAGCCTCAGTTCGTGGCGCGCCAGCGCGCCTATGCGCCGCGACTTCGCAACCGCGGCGTCTATACGCCCCAGATGGTCGTCAACGGCCGCGAGAACGTGCCCGGCCTCGACCAAAGCAAGGTTGAAGCCGCGGTTTCGCGGAACCGCGGCATGCCGAATCGCGGGCCGGCGGTCTCCATCGCCATCGAGCCGGTTCCGACATCTGTCGTGCGCGTCGGCGCCGGAGATCGGTCGGTCGAGCTCGAAGCCCGGCCCGCCGGGCGGGTGCTGGTGAAGATCGCCGCCGGCGAAGCGCCGCCGGAAGAAGCCGACGTGTGGCTGATCGCCTACCTTGACGGCCGCCGCGACGTCGTCGTCAGCGAAGGCGAAAACAAGGGCGAAACGGTCTCCCATTTCAACATCGTGACCCAGCTTGAGCGGCTCGGCGGCTGGTCCGGCGACGCGGCGGCGTTCGAAGGCCGGATCATCAACGGAGAATCGGTGGCGGTGCTGGTCCAAGAAAAAGAACTCGGGCCCATCCTTTCGGCCGCCAACGGCGCCTTGCTCGGATCAACTTCCGCCGCGCCCCCGACGACCTTCGACCAACCTGACTCCAGCGGCCGCTGAATCGGCGGCTAGTCGGTCGAGGTTCGCGCGATGTCGGCCAGCGGCCGCGCCAAGCGTTGGCTGGCGAAGCCCGGCAGCTTGTACGCCCACCCCGCGACCCGGGCCGAAAGAAGCTCCGCAGCCAATTCGGCCTCCGGCGCGGTCGCTTCGGCGGTGATCACGGCCCAAGATTCGCCAGCCCGTTCATGAATGTCGAGAATCACGCTGAGGCCGTCAAACGACGTGGCGGCGTGGCGCGACGTGGCCTCGCCGGCCAGGTCGGCCGCCAAGGCGACGTCGGCGAACTTGAACTGCTCCAGGGCGGCGCCTGTGGGATTGGCCGCGCCGACGGTGAGCAGCGACCACGCCGGATCGGCGTCGAGCGCAAAGTCGCCGCCGCCGGCCGCGTTCCGCTCGAGGCGGTAGGACGGGCCGCGCGCCGGCGTCACGTCGACGGCGGCGATATCGCCGCGGCTGAACGGCAGAAACTCGAGATCGAGCCAGATCCCAGCGTCGGCGACCAGAGGCCGATCGCCGTCAGCGGCGAACGCTTGCGGGTCGTCCGGCGCGCGAACGTAAAGGCCGCCGGACGGCCGGACGTCGCCGATCATGATCGCGGCGATCTCCAGCCCGTCGGCGTCGCGCGCGCGCACGACGACGCCCCCGCCGCCGTCGGCCGGGTCTCCGAGCCCGAGGCGACCGAGCTTATCGGGATCCTGGGTTTTTCGTTCGACGTAGCGCAGCGACGCCAACGCCTGATTCGCGGCGGCGAAAGAGTTCGCAACGACCGGATAACCGTCGCGCTCCGCCAAGCGGCATCGCCCGCCGGCGCACGCGACCGTGAGGGTTTCGGCGGCGGTCGTCACCTCGAGCGACGCGACCCGGTCGCTGAGCTTCGACCAGCCTGGCAACACCGGTCCGCTCACCGACGGCGAGCGTCGCGACTGGGCGTCCCGCGCCACCGCCGCCAAAGCAAGCGCGGCGATCAGGGCGGCCACGAACCCGACCCGCGCGGCGATTCCCTCGCGTCGTTCGTTCGCGCGCGCGGTCACGGCGACGCCCTTCCGCGCCGCCGGGCGAAAAACGTCCAGACGCCGGCCCCGGCGGCGAGCAGCGCCATCAGCCACACATTGAGAAACGTCAACAACGCCTCCAATCGATCCACATCGCTCAGAAACGTGCGCTTGACCTCGCGCAGCCGGCCGCGGGTGTCGACGATGACGTTGCGGAAGCGCTGCACCTCGCCGAGTTCGGCTTCGGTCAGGTCGGCGTCGAGATCGCCCGAAAAGAACCCCGAGCCCTCGCCCGCCGCTTCCAGCTCACGCAAACGCGCCTCGGCTTCGGCGACTTCCAGGGTCAATCGTCCTTCTTCGGCCGCGAGCCGCGCCTCGGCTTCGGCGCGCAGGTTCTCGATCAAGGTCATGGGTCGGTCGGACGGCGCCCGGGCGCGCAAGCCGACGAGCGCGTCGGAACCCGAAAACAAGTCGACCGCGTTGAGGATGAACGCGGCGTTGTCCGCGGTCGTTGTTTCGCCGAGGGACGGGTCGCCGGAAACGTAGAAGCGGTCGTTGAACAGATCGCTGTCGGCGGCGACGATCACGTCGATCTCACCCGAATCCAAGTGCTCGGCCGGGGTCGGCAGGTCGAAAACATCGTCGACGTCCGGCGCGCCGTCCGGGAACGCGGAACGCGCCTCGCCGCGCACCCGGGCGATGACCGTGCGCGACACGCCGTCCGACCGGGCGCGCGCGAACAAGTTCACCGGGTTCTCCAGTTGCGCTTCGCGCGCGTCCATCGTCGCCGAGGCGTCCGAGGTCCAGGCGAGCGCGGTGAAACGGGTGGCGGCGTCCTGACGCCGCGACAGGCCCCCGGCGCCAACGAAATTGATCCCGCGCCGAAGCGACGCCGTCGCCAGTTCGTCGCTGTCGAGATTCTCCGGCGGGATGCGGAACCACAGCGGATAGGGGCGCTCCACCTGGCGACCGCCGTCGTCGAATTGCGCCCGCAGAGCGTTTTCGAGATCCAGCACCACTGTTCCGGCGTCATAGACAACGCCCCAGGACGCCAACAAAGGCGCCGCGTCCGACCGCGGCGAGGCGTCGAAGTTGGGCAGCCCCGTGGGACCCGGGGAGGTCGCAAGCTCCGACAGCGGGTCGACGAACACCAACGCGCGACCGCCGCGCAGCACGAACTGATCGATCGCGTAAAGCTGGTGCGGGCCGAGCGGCGGCGGATGCGCGACCACCAGGAGATCGGCGTCGGCCGGCAGCGCGGTCCAGTCAGGGTCGAGGAGCTCGACGTCGAAAGCGTCGATCAGCTGGCGGTAGGCATGGATACCGGTCGGCGCCCGCCCTGGCGCCGGCGCGGTCTCCATCGGCAGGCCGGTGATCAGGGCGACGCGGGCGCGCGAGGGCGTCTCCATCTCGACGAACACGCGCGACAATTCGTACTCGAGAAACGGTTCGCGGTCGGGGTTGAAGAACGGGATGATCGCGCGGTCGTCGACCGAGTTTCGCGCCGCGAGGCCGAAAAACAGCGCTTCGTCTTCGCCCACCGGCAGGCCTTCGAGCCCGGCCCGCAAGGCGCGGTCTTCGGCGTCGGTGTAAGGCCGCGGATCGACGATTTCGAGCCGGATCCGCCCGCCCGCCCGTGCGGCGTACGCCTGCAGCGTCTCACGCACCCGGGCCCCGTAGGCGCGAATGCGAGGAAAGTCCTGCGCCAGCTTGCGCGAATAGAAGAACGTCAGGTCGACCGGCTCGGATAGGTCGTCGATCACCGCCGCGGCCTCCGGGCTTAGCGAATACAGCCGCTGTTCGGTGAGGTCGAGCCGCCAGCCGCGCATCACCGCGCCGGCGATGGCGTTGGCGGACACGAACATCACCGCGGCGCAGGCGATGATGAAGGCGGTGAAGGCGCGGCGCCGCATCGGTCAGCCTCCCCGCCGCGCGGTGACGAGGGCGTTGGTGACCGCCAGCCAGGCCGCGATCAAGCTGCCGAAATAGACCAGGTCGCGCGCTTCGACGACGCCGCGGCGCGCTGACTCGAAGCGTTCGAGCGGCGACAGGCCCGCGATCCCCTCGACCAGCGCCGCCGGCAGAATCGACGACACGGTTTCGACCACGATCGGCATGCCGGCGGCCGTGAACAGGAACGATACGAACACCGCGAGCACGAACGCGATCACCTGGTTGCCGGTCGTCGCCGACATCGCCGACGCGATCGCGATGTAGCCGCCCGCCATCAGCACGCTGCCGAGATAGCCCACGAAAATGGCGCCGTTGTCGGCGTCGCCAAGCACGTTCACCGTGATCCAGATCGGAAACGTCAGCGCCAGGGCGGCGCCCGCCACCGTCCAGGCGGCCAGGAACTTGCCGCCGACCGCCGCCCAGGTCGGGATCGGCAGGGTCATCAGCAGCTCCAACGATCCGCCGCCGACCTCGTCCGCCCACAGCTTCATCGCGATCGCCGGCATGAAAATCAAAAACAGCCACGGGTGAAACGCGAAAAAGGGCGCCAAGTCGGCCTGGCCGGAGTCGAAAAAGCGCCCGAGGTGGAATGCGAAGCCGCCCGCCCCGAACAGGAAGATCGACAAGAACACATAGGCCGTCGGGGTCGAAAAATAGCCCGCCAGTTCGCGCCGGTAGATGGCCACGATCCCGTCCATCACACCGCCTCGCGTCCGGCCGTCAGTTCGCGGAACACCGCGTCGAGACGGCGCGTCGGATGCATCTTGGCGAGATCCTCGGGTGTCTCGTCGGCGCGCACGCGGCCTTGCGCGATGATGATCGCGCGCGTGCACACCGCGTCGACCTCTTCAAGGATGTGGGTCGAGACGACGATCGCCTTCTCCGGCGCGATGTCGCGGATGAGAGAGCGGACCGCGTGTTTCTGATTGGGGTCGAGCCCGTCTGTCGGCTCGTCGAGAATCAGCACCGGCGGATCGTGCAGCAGCGCCGCGGCGAGACCGACGCGGCGTTTGAATCCCTTCGACAGGGTTTCGATCGGCCGTTTCGCGGCGCGCCCGAGATCGACGCGGTCCGCCGCCCGCTTCACCGCCGATTCGAGGGCGTCGCCCTTCAAGCCGCGGGCGCGCCCGATGAAGGCCAGGAACCCGTTCGGCGTCATTTCCGGATACGCCGGCGCGCCTTCCGGCAAGTAGCCGAGCCGGGCGCGCGCCGCCATGCGGTTTTCGAACACGTCGACTCCGTCGATCTTGGCCGAGCCGCGGTCGGGTTCGAGATAACCGGCGATCATCCGCATGGTCGTCGTCTTTCCGGCGCCGTTGGGGCCGAGAAAGCCCAGCACTTCGCCGGCCGAGAGCGTGAACGACACGCCGTCCACCGCCACCACGGGACCGAAGCGTTTTTCCAGACCGTCGACCAACAGCATGCGCGAGACCTTCCGCGTCGGCGTCCCTGTGTCTAGAACGCGCCGACGCGGCGCGCCAAGAGGCGCGGCGGTCACGATCAAAAAATTCGGTGAAGCGTCGGAGGAACGGATGGCCTGACCCGGGGGGCTGGGGGGGCTGTCACAAACCAGGACCGGCTCACCCGTTCGACCGACAACGCCATCGTTGCGGTCCAGAGAGGCGGCGCAAAGACCGAAGCAAGGCGTTTTTGTGTTTCAGCGCCGACATTGGGGGTCGCGCATTCACGCCGAACTGTGACAGTATTTTCAAGCACCAAGCACGGAGGCGCGTATGACACCAAGCAGCGCCGCCTTGGAGGGCGAAGATAAGTCATCTCGCGCGCCGGTCTGGTGGGACCGGCGTGAGTTGAACCGGATCTTGAACCTCTATGGCCGAATGGTCGCGGCCGGCGAATGGCGCGACTACGCAATCGACGGAAAACGGGACCGAGCCGTCTTCTCGGTCTTTCGCCGCACAAGCGAATACCCCCTCTACAGCATCGAGAAACGCCCGGAGCTGGCGCGGCGCCAAGGCGCCTACGCGATCATCGCTCCGGGAGGCCACATCCTGAAGCGCGGGCGCGATCTCGCCCAAGTGCTCCGGGTTCTGGATCGAAAGCTGTTCCGGGTGGTCGCCTAAGACGAAAACGCCCCGGCGCAGGCCGGGGCGTTCGTCGTTTCGGACCGGACGCCTCTAGTCGCGGCTGAGCAGCGACAAGAGGATCTGGAAGATGTTGATGAACGCGATGTAGAGGTTCAACGCGCCGTAATTGGTCATCACGGCGAGACCGCGACCGTCGCCCGCGAGCTGGTAGTAGCTCACTTTCAACGTCTGCGTCTGCCAGGCGACGACGCCGGCCATCAACACCAGGAACACGATCTGAATGATCAGCTCCAACATCGACGACTGAACCAGGAACATGTTGACGACCGCGAGCAGCAGCGCCCCCCACACCGCCATGATCAGAAAGCTTCCGATCGCGGTGAGATTGCGTTTTGTCGTGTAGCCGAACAGCGACAGGCCGGCGAACGCCGCGGCGGTGATCGCGAAGGCCTGGGCGATGGTCGTCAGCGTCGGGCTGTAGGACGTGCCAGAGAACGACTGCATCGGGTTGCCGGTGGTCGCGGCGAACACCCAGATGCCGAGGCCCATGCCGATCAACGTCACCACCGCCCAGTACAGGACCGCGGAGCCGATCGGCGACGGCTTGCGCATGAAAAACATCGAGCCGATCAAAAGCGCGATCGGGCCCCAGCGCACGACTTCGAACAACGGCGTGCCGAACACCAGGTTGGTCGCCGGCGCCCATGTCCCGACGATGTAAGCCAGGGCTGCGGACCAGACCAGACCCAGCGCCATCTTGTTGTAGACGCCCAACATGAAGCCGCGCAGGCCGGCGTCGAGAGAGGTGTCCATCGCGCCTGTCAGGCCGCCGGAGCGTCCGTAGGTTGTGTTGTATTCGTTCATCGTCTCCACCGTGTCGGTTTGGATCGAACGCAGTAACTCAGCCACAGATATGGGCGGAAACGCCCGTGCAGGCAAGGCGGCTTTTGCCGTTTTACGATAATTTTCGATGAAGCGCGTCAGTCGGCGCGCAGCACCCGAAGCGGCGGCCGCGCCAAGGCCGCGCGGGCGACGAGCGCCCCGCCGACCGCTGCGGCGAGCACCGCGATCGCGCCGGAACCGGCGAGCGCGTCCCACTGCGGCGCCCACGCCGCCTCGAACACCCGCACGACGATCGGATAGGCCGCCACAGTCGCGAACACCGCCGCCAGCGCCGCGGCCAAGACGCCGGTCAGCGCGAATTCGCCGGCGTAGAGCCAAAGCACGCCGCTTGGGGTGACGCCGAGGGTCTTCAACAGCGCCGCCTCCGGCGCCCGTCGCCGCGCCGCCGCCGCAAAGGCGCCGAACATCACCAGCGCGCCGGCCGCGATCACCACCCCGGCGACGGCGTCGATCGCCCGCGTCGCCTTGTCGAACACCTCGGCGGCCGCCTGCAGCCGCTCACGGACCCGGAAAATCAAGGTGTCCGGCGACGCCGCGCCGACGGCTTCCGCAACCGCGTCCTCGTTCTCGGGATCCGCGCGCACGATGGCGGTGTGGCGCGGGTTGGCCCCGTCGAGAACGCCGGGGGAGAAGATCACCGCGAAATTGGCGCCGAAGCCGCCCCATTCCACGTCGCGGGTGTTGGTCAAGCGCGCCTCGACGTCGCGGCCGAACACCCGGAAGCCGACGAGGTCGCCGATTTCCAACCCGACGCCGCGCGCCGCGTCGGCTTCGATCGAGACCTGCGGCTCGGCCGGGTCGGCCTCCCACCAGTCGCCGGCGGCGATCACGATGTCGTCGCTGGCCTCGGCCAATACCGTCATGCCGACTTCGCCTGACACGATCCAGCGTTCGCCGCGCTCGACCTCGTCGACGTCGATCGGGGCCCCGTTCACGGAGCGCAGACGGCCGAGAAAAATCGCCATGCGGCGGAAGGCGTCGGGATCGTCGAGGTCGATCCCGGCGCCCGCGACGGCGGCGTCGAACTTGGCCACGTCGGCGTCGGGAATTTGATTGAACACCAGCGACGGCGCGTTCGACGGCGCCGTGTCCTTGAGCTGCACGACGAGGTTGGACTGCACCAGGGCGACGACGCCGAGCAGCGTCAGGCCGAGGCCGAGGGCCGGCGCGGCGACCGGCGCCACGGATCCGGGGCCGCCGAGGCCGTTGAGCGCCAGGCGCGGCAGGCCGCGAGCCCCTTTCGCCCCGCGCCGGGCGATCCACATCACCAGCCGCGCCACGCCGAGCAGCGCCAGAAACGCGGCGACCGAGCCGCCGAGCAGCACCGCCGTGGTCAGCCGCTCCGCGCTCCAACCGACCGCCAGAGCGACGAAAACCGCCGCGGCCGCCAGCGCCAGGCCGCGTTCAAGCCACGGCGTCCGCGCCTGGACGCGGCCGGCGCCGCCGAACAGGGCCGCCGGCGGCGTCGCCCGGGCGCGGCCGATGGCCGGCAGGGCGAACGCGGCCGCGGCGACGAGTCCGAACACGACCGCTTTGATCAAAGGCGCCGGGTAGAATCCGGGATTGGCCGGCAGCGGCAAGGCGTCGCCGGCGGCCGCGATCAGCACCGACGGCGCCGCCGCCCCGACCGCGGCGCCGAGCAGCGAGCCGAGCAGCGCCAGGACCAGAATTTGAATCAGATAGGCGGCGCGCACCAGATTCTGGCTCGCCCCGACGGTCTTGAGGATGGCGATGGACTCAACCCGGGTGTCGAGGAAGGCCCCGGTCGCCTGGGCGACGCCGAGACCGCCGGCGAGCAGCGTGGCGAGTCCGGCGATGGCGAGAAACGTCGTCAGCTGGTCCACCAGATCGTTGAGCTGGCCCCCCAGTTCCTCCCGCGTCGTGACCCGGTGCGCCGGATCGTCGAAGCGCGCCTCGGCCTCTTCCGACCAGGCCTCGGCCTCCACGCCGCCCGGCAAGGCGACGCGGTAGCGCGCCGTGAAGAAGGCGCCGTCGCGGACCAGCCCGGCGGCGTCGAGAGCGGCGCGGTCGACCAAGAGCCGCGGCGCGAAATCAAAGCCGACGTCGATGTCGTCCGGTTCCTTGTCGATCAAGGCGCGAATTTCGATCTCGAGGCCGCCGAGCGCCAGCCGGTCCCCGACGTCGACCTGGAACGTGTCGAGCACTTCCTGTTTCGCGGCCGCGCCCCAGACGTCGCCGGCGCCGGCGAGAGCGACGTCGCGGGTCGCGCCGCCGCTCAGTTCAAGAGCCCCGTACAACGGATAGGCGGCGTCGACGCCGCGCAGCCGCACCAGCCGGCGGCGGTCGTTGGCCTCGGCCATGGCGTTGGCGTCCAACACATGGCTGACGCGGCCCTGCGACTCCAGCCAAGCGAGGTCGTCCTCGCTCGCCAACGCGCGGTTCAAACGCAACTGGGCGTCGCCGCCGAGGATGACTCGCAGCTCGCCGCCGAGGCCTTGCTTGAGGCTCTCCCCCACCGCGCCGGCGCCGGCGATCGCCGCCACGCCGAGCGCCAGGCTGGCCAGGAAGACGTAAAAGCCCCGCGGGCCGCCGCGCAGTTCGCGCAAGGCGATGCGCCCGGCGTCGCGCAGCAGCCTCATCCGACGATCCGTCCCTCGTTCATCGACAAGCGCCGGTCGGCGCGCGCGGCGACGTCGGGATCGTGGGTGACGAGCACCAGGGCCGCACCTTTCGCGGATGCGAGTTCGAACAGCATGTCGGCGATCTTGGCGCCGATTGTCTGGTCGAGGTTGCCGGTCGGCTCGTCGGCGAAAACGATTTCCGGGTCCGGCGCCAGCGCGCGGGCGACGGCGACGCGCTGGCGTTCGCCGCCGGAAAGCTGACCCGGGTAGTGCGTCAGTCGGTGCGCGAGTCCGACGAGCTCAAGCGCCGCGCGGGCGCGGTCAGCGGCGTCGCGGACGTGCGCGATCTCCAACGGCGCCAGCACGTTTTCGAGCGCGTTCATGGTCGGCAAGAGATGAAACGACTGGAAGACAAATCCGACCCGGCCGCGCCGCAGCCGCGCCAGCCGAGCCTCGCTGAGCGCCCGCACGTCTTCGCCCAGGAGGCGTATCTCGCCGCCGGTGGCGCGTTCCAGCCCGGCGGCCACCGCCAGCAGCGACGATTTGCCGGAACCCGACGGCCCGACGACGGCGGCGGTTTCGCCTTTTCGCGCCGTAAAGTCGACGCCGTTCAGGATGTCGACCGGCCCCGACGCCGCGTCGAGCGTCAGGCGCACGTCGCGCATCGTCAAAACGGCCGCCGTCGCGGCGTCGATGGGTTGCGGGCCGTCGAAGTCGGTGTGGGCGTCCATACCGGGGATCGCGTCTCCAATTGTTGGGCGAGGTCTACTTATCGAAAAACGATATGTATGTCATTCGGCTCGACACGCACGGTTTCTTTTTGGTCAGGTCGGTCAACTTGATGTGAGACTCGCCCCGCCGGAGTTTGATCCGCCATGACCCTCGTCTCGTTTCGTCTCGCCGCCTGCCTTCTGATCGCCGTCGCCGGCTGCGGCGCGCCGGAAGGCCGCTCCTCCGGCTCCGTCGCCGCCCCGGATTCGGACACCGTCGCGCCGCCGGCGGTCGAGACGGCGGAGGTGGAAGCCGAAGTCTTCAAGTTGGTGATGCTCGGCGACAGCCTGACCGCCGGCTTCGGCCTCGCCGATCCCGACCGGCTCGTCAACGCGCTCGAGGCCCGCGTGGGCAGCGTCCGCGGCGAGCCGCTGGAGATTGTCAACGCCGGCGTGTCCGGCGACACGGCGGCCGGGGCGCGGGCGCGGTTCGGCTTTTCGGTTCCCGACGACGCCGACGGGGTGCTGATCGAGATCGGCGCCAACGACATGTTCCAACAGCGCGAGCCCCGCCATATCGCCGGCGACATCGCCGCCATCGTCGAGGAAGCCGAAGCGCGCGGCCTTTGGGCGGGCGTGATCGGCGTCAAGGCGCCGCTCAACGCCGGGGCCTACAAAGCGGAGTTCGACCGCCTGTATCCGGATCTCGCCTTGCACTATTGCCTCCCGCTCTACGACTTCTACTTCACCGGAATCGTCGATCCGGAAACCGGCGCGGCGCGCGAAGACCTGCTGCTGCCGGATCTGTTGCATCCCAACGCGGCCGGCCTTGAGGTGGTCGCCGACAACATGGGCCCGTGGTTGAAACAGGCGCTCAACAGCGACGAGGAGCCCTGCTGATGGAGATGCGCCCGCTGGGCCGCACCGGCGTCGACGTGTCGGTCTGCTGCCTCGGCACGATGACATGGGGCGAGCAGAACACCGAAGCCGAAGGCCACGCCCAAATGGACCTTGCGGTCGAGCGCGGCGTGAATTTCTTCGACACCGCCGAACTCTATCCGATTCCGCCGACCGCGGAGACCCAAGGCCGGACCGAGGAGATCATCGGCTCCTGGTTCGCCAAATCGAAAAAGCGCGACGAGGTCGTATTGGCGACAAAGATGGTCGGCCGCAGCGCCATGAACTGGTTTCGGGACGACCGGCGGCGCCCGCGGATTTCAGGGCCGCAGATCGACGAAGCCGTCGCCAAAAGCTTGCGGCGGCTGAAGACGGACCGCATCGACCTGTTTCAACTGCACTGGCCCGACCGCCGCACGCAAGCGTTCGGATTCCACGCGTACCGCGACTACGACGACGACTTCATCGCCTTCGAAGATCAGCTCGAGGGTCTCGCTCGGCGCGTCGAGGCCGGCGACCTCCGCTTCATCGGCGTGTCGAACGAAACCCCGTGGGGGGTGACGCAATTTCTCAAGCTCGCCGACGAACGCGGCTGGCCGCGCCTGGCGTCGGTGCAGAACGCCTACAGCCTGGTCAACCGCACCTTCGAGACGTCGCTGGCGGAGATCGCCATGCGCGAGGATGTCGGGCTGCTGGCTTATTCGCCGCTCGCGCAGGGTTATCTTACCGGCAAGTACCGCGGCGGCGCCTTGCCGGCAGGTTCGCGCAAGCAATTGTTTCAGCGGCTGAATCGATATGAAGGCCCGGGCGCCTCGGCGGCCGTCGACGCGTGCGTGGACTTGGCCGCCGCGCTGAACCTCGACCCGGCGCATCTGGCGATCGCGTTCGCCGCCTCACGGCCGTTCACGACGTCGGTGATCATCGGCGCGACGACCCAAGAACAACTCGCGACCGATCTCGCCGCGTTCGACGTCGCCTGGGCCCCCGATTACGACGAGGCCGTCGAGGCGCTCCACACGGTCCACAGAAGCCCCTGCCCCTAGAATCCAATTGAATTGTCGGTTTGTCGCGGACGTGTGATCATCCACAGGCGATGGGGGCATGGACCGAGGGCGGGGAACCATGGCCGATAAGACGAAAGACAGATCGAAACACGACGCCGACGAGAGCGCGTCCGGGAAGGCCGATGAGCGCGACAAACGCAGCGCGCTCAAATCCAAATCCCGCGACGAGGACGCCGACGTCTTCGACGACGCGGACGACGACCTTGTCGGCGAAGACCGCGAGGACGACCTCGACGACGATCTTGCGGAGTCGAAGCGCGACGACCGCGCAGACGCCGCGTTCGTCGACGTGCGCCGGCGCCGCGACGCCGGGCGTGAGCGGCTGCCGCCCTTTCCTTCCGCGGAAGACCGCCGCGGCGGCTCCTCGATGCTCGGGGCGGTTGGAATCGTCCTGATCGGGCTGGTGGCGCTGGCCGCGTTCTTCATGTCGCTGTTGGATTTTTTCGGGCTTGGGCCGGAGAACGAACGCGCCGCGAGCGCCGTCGCCGGCGTCGCGACTTCCGACGCCGAGCTGCGAAACGTCGAACTTTCCAGCACCGAAGCCGAAGCGCTGCGGCGCGCGGTCGAAGAGCGGCTCGCGGAACTCAGCGGCGACGTCCGACAGCGCGCCGACGCCTTGGAGCGCGACATCGTCGACGTGCGGACTCAGCTGACGGCGCTGAACGCGGCGCCCGCGACCGCGGAGCCGGCCGCCGCGCCGGCCGTCGACCTGTCGGGCCTGGAGCGTGAGATCGCCGATCTGCGCGGCCTCGTCGCGGCGTTGGAGGGCGACGATCAGGCCGACCGCCTCGCCTCCGAAGTGGACGACTTGAGAGCGGACATCGCCGACGTCGAGTCGCGGTTCGCCGCGCTTGGCGTGCGCGACATGACCGGCGCCGGCGGGCCGGTTCTGGCGTTGAGCGATCTCGACGCCGATCCGATCGCGGCGTTGTCGGCGCAAATCTCCCGCCTCGATCGGCGGGTCAGCGACTTCAACAACACGGTGGTCGCGGATCTCGCTCAAAAAGTGGGCCGCTTGGACGCCGGCAGCCCGGAATTCGACGGCTTCGTGATCAAGACCGCCGACGGGGCGATGACCTGCCGGCCGACCGGCGGCGGCGCCGACGCCGAGTTCTACTGCACGCCGGCCGGCGAATGAGGCGCTGAACTCGTGAACGGAGGCCCCCGGCGCCGGATCGGCGCCGGGTCTCTCGTAATCCTTGTAATCCCCCGCAAAGAGGGAGTTGCGAATGCCCTTCGGCGACGACATCGAACCGGCCGCCCCGCGCGCCGCGATCGGCCTTGACCCCGACAACGGCGAAAGCCGCGCCGGCGAACGCGCGGTCATCGTCTTGATCGGTATCATGGCCGCCGTGGCGCTGGTCCTGTCGGCGGTGAACCTGCTCGGACCGGAGCCGCTGCTGGGCGGGCGTGAGGCGCTCGGCCTCGGCGGCGAGCCGTCGGCCGGCGACCTGGCGCGGGGAGGGCGCCGCCTAGGCCCGCCCCGGCCGGGAAACCGAAAACGTCCTGGCGCGCGTCGACGCCGGCGCCGACGAACCCGGCGCCGCCGCCGAACTCGCCCGCGGCTTCGCCGACTTGCGCGCCGAACTCAACCGCCGCGTGACGCGGCTCGAAGACGTCGTCGACGGCGCGGAGCCGCGGGTGATTCCGGCCGCCACGCCGGCGCCGACGTTGGGCGCCGCGCCGGACCTGTCCGACGCCGGCGCCTTGATGGCGCGAATTCAAGCGCTCGAGTGGCGCGTCGACACGTTCAACAATCTGGTCGCCCCGGATTTCGCCGGCGAGATCGGGCGGCAGCGGGACTGCATCAGCGATCTGCAGACCAACCGCGGCTGCTTGTCGAAGCAGTAGCCCACGGGCTTGCCGTGCCCCACAAGGGCGGTCTAGGCAGCGCAGGCATGTCCCTGCGTCTGTTCGCCGCCGCGTCGATTCCCGACGAGATCGCCATCCGCCTGACGCCGCTGCAGCGCGGCGTCCATGGCGCGTCCTGGCGGCCGCGGGAAAATCTGCACCTGACGTTGCGATTCTTCGGCCAGATCGGCGAAGACGTCGCCGTTGTCATCGACCTCGAACTTGGCCGGATCCGCGCCGCCCCGTTCGAGGCGCGCCTCGTCGGCGCCGGCTGGTTCGGGACCCGCGAGCCGCGGGTGCTCTGGGCCGGCGTCGAGGACGACGGCGGTCTGAGGGCGTTGGCGGAAAAATGCGAGCGCGCCGCGCGCCGGGCCGGTCTGGCGCCGGACACGCGCAGGTTCACGCCGCATGTGACGCTCGCCTATTGCCGCGGAACCCTGCCGAACGACGCCGCCAAATTCGCCCAGCGAGTCGGCGGGTTTCGCAGCGACTCGTTCGTCGTCGACCGCTTTTTCATGTTCTCGAGCTGGATGGGCAAGGGCCCGAGCCGCTACGTCGAGGAAGCCGTCTATCCGCTGATCGGGTAATCGCGGGCGGCTCGCCGGCCGCCCTCGATCGGGGACGTTTCCCTATTCCGCGAGGACCGGCCGCGGCGTGTCCGGTTTCGGGGCCGGCCCGGCGTAGACTCTCCGGCCCAGGAGCAAGGCGCCGATACGTTCCGAGGCGCCGTCGTAGAAGCCGACGTGGGCGTCAAAGGTTTTCGGGTTGCGGAACGTTCCGAAGATCATGTCGATCAACGGGAACGTCGCGTAGTTGTGCCGGTGAACGTCGCGCTGGTGATGCACGGCGTGCATTTCCGGGCGGGTGACGATGTAGCCCAACCAACGCGGAGTCCGGATGTTGGCGTGGGTGAACATGTCGAGGAAACCCAGCGACAGGGTCACGGCGATCGCGGCGGGAACCGACACGCCGAGCACCCCGATCAGCGCCAGAGTCCCGGCGAAAGCGAAGCCGAGCGTGTCCAGCGGGTGGAAATAGAAGGCGCTCCATATGTCGAGCCGCTCGGCCGAATGGTGCGTCTGATGGAGCCGCCACGTGACCGGCGTCGCGTGCAGCATGCGGTGCCACAGGTAGCCGATCAGCGACGCGGTGAAGAACGCGGCGCCGAGCTGGCCGGCGAGCGGCCAACCGGTGATGTCGAACAGCGTGTGCTCGCCGAGCCAGCCCGCCCAAAAGATCGGCGCATAGGTCGCCAGCGCGAAATAGACGACCAGCGAAGCCAGGCCGCGCAGCCGCCACAAGCGCATGTTCGGAAACACGCGCGCGCGATGCACCAGTTCCAGCGCGGCGAACGCGGCGAACATGCCGAAAAAGATTCCGTCGTAGATCGTGAACATGACCGACCGTCCTTGATGCTTGCCAGGGCCTCTCCGACCCCTTATCGCAAATCGATAATTTCTAATTGCGCCGCGATCCAGTGGACTTGCGGTCAAGCCGTGGTACGTAGATGAATTACCTTGTTTTATCAGACTGTTGTTGGATATGATGGCGTCAAGCGGACTCATCGAACCCGCCTCGGCGCGCCGAAACCGGACTCGCGGTGCGGCGACCTGGGCGACGCTGCGGCGAAGGGAGAACGCAACCATGGCTGAGACGGCCGTATCGCGCGGCGAGCAGACCCGCGAGCGCCTCCTCGACGTCGCCCAAGCGGCGGTGATGGCGAAGGGCTTCGGGGCCACGTCGATCGAGGAGATCGTCGCCGAGGCGGGCATGTCCAAGAACGGCTTTTTCTACCACTTCAAGGACAAGAACGCGCTCGCGGCCGGGCTGCTTGAGCGCTACCTCGCCGAAGAATCCGCCTTGTTCGACGATCTGTTCCGACGCGCCGACGAACTCAGCGACGATCCGCTGCATTCGTTCCTGATCTGGCTGAAACTGTTCGCCGAAACGTTGGACGATGCGACGGACTCGTTTCCGACCTGCATCGTCGCCTCGGTCACCTATCAGGAGCGGCTGTTCGACCGCGACGTTCACGCCCTCAACGAAAGCGCGGTGCGCGGCTGGCGAGTCCGCTTCCGAGAGCGCCTGGAGGCGATCGCGGAGAAGTATCCGCCGAAAGAGCCGGTCGATCTCGACGTGCTCGCCGACATGGTGTCGTCGGTTGTCGAAGGCGGTCTGGTCATCAGCCGGGCGCTGCGCGAATCCGCCGTCACCGGCCAGCAGCTGATGGCGTATCGGACGTTCGTGAAGCTCTTGTTCTCACCGGACTAGCCGGCGCGCCGGAGCTGTTCGACCAGCGCGTCGCCGGCCGCTTCAAGCAAATCCAGCACCCGGTCGAATCCGCCGTCCTCGCCGTAATAAGGGTCCGGCACGTCGTCTTCGCCGACGTCCGGCGCCAGGCTGAGAAACAACCCCAATTTCGCGCCGCCGGAGGCCGGGCGCAGCCGTTCAAGGTCGCGCAGATTGGACCGGTCCATGGCGAACACGTGGTCGAAATCGCGAAAATCTCCGGCCCCGACCTGGCGGGCGCGAATGTGGTCCATGCGGTAACCGCGCCGCGCCGCGGCGGCCGTCGCGCGCCTGTCGGGCGGATGGCCGACATGCCAGGTGCCGGTGCCGGCGCTGTCGACCGCCACGTCGAGCCCGGCGGCGGCGGCCTTGGCCGCGAATACGGCCTCCGCCGTCGGCGATCGACAAATGTTGCCGAGGCACACGAACAGAATGCGGGCCACGCCCCTTCTCCTTCGCCGCAACCGGGTTAGCATCCACGCCGACGCACGAATCGCAATCGCAAGGAGCCGCGCCATGACGGCGCCGAACGTGGTGGTCCTGACGGGCGCCGGAATCTCCGCCGAGAGCGGGCTCGGGACGTTTCGCGACCCGGGCGGGCTGTGGGAGAAATTCGATCCCTACGAACTCGCCACGCCGGAGGCGTGCGCGCGCGATCCGGCGAAGGTGCACGCGTTCTACAATTTGCGGCGCAAGGATCTCATCGCGTCGCGGCCGAACGCCGCCCACTTGGCGCTGGCTGAACTCGAGCGCGGCCTCGACGCCGCGGGCGGGCGGCTGACGCTCGTCACCCAAAACATCGACGATCTGCACGAACGCGCCGGATCGCCGCGCGTGCTGCACATGCACGGCGAATTGCTGAAAGCCCGCTGCGCGAGATGCGGCGCAACGGCCCGCTGCGACGGAGATCTGTCGATCAACGCCGCCTGCGCCGCCTGCGCCCGCGCCGGCGGATTGCGCCCGCACGTGGTCTGGTTCGGCGAGTTCCCGTTTCATCTCGAGGAGATCGCGGACGCGATCGCCGCCGCCGATTTGTTTGCGTCGATCGGCACGTCCGGGTCGGTCTACCCCGCCGCCGCCTTCGTGAGCGAAGCCAAGGCACTCGACGTCCGCACGGTGGAATTGAACCTCGAACCGTCAGACAATGCTGACGTCTTCGACGAGAGGCGTTATGGAGCGGCGAGCCGGATCGTGCCCGCCTGGGCCGAGGCCATGATCAGCCGAGCGACGACGTGACACCACAAGAAGCCTACGAACGCGTGCAAAAGGGTTTTGAGGCCTATCGCGCGGGCCGCCACGACGAGGCCGAGCAAATCGCCGACGGCGTGCTCGGGGCCGCGCCGCGGGACCCCAACGGACTCTACCTCAAGGGCATGAACCGCTTGGCGCGGCGGGACGTCGAAGGCGCCCTCGCTTCCTTCAAGCTCGCGCACGAAAAAGCCCCGTCGTGGGTGGACGTGATCATCGGCATCGGCGTGGCGCACTTTTTCGCCCACCGCCTGGAAGCGGCGCAAAAGTGGTTCGAACAGGCCAAAGGCGCAAACCCGAACGCGTTTCAGCCGCACCTGTTTTTGGGACGGATTTGCGAAAAGAAAGGCGATTTCGACGCCGCGCTCGCCAACTTCGAGATCGCCCTCAAGCTGGCGCCGGCGAACGTCGAAGCCCTCAGCCGCCTGGCGCGTCTCAAGGAGCAGTTTCACGATCTCGACGCCGCCTCGGCGTTCGCCGAGCGGGCGCTGGCCGTCGACCCACACGACGCCGTCTCCCTCGGCGTTCGCTCGCGCGTCGACCTGCGCAGCGGCGAATTTGAATCCGCCGCGACCCGGATCGAGGAAGGCCTGGTCGTCTCGCATGGCGCGCCGCCCGAAATCGATTTCGCCATGGGCGTGCTCGGCGAGGCGCGCGAGAAGCTCGGCGACTATCCCGCCGCGTTCGAAGCTTTCCTGTTGGGGGCCAAACACAGCCGCGACTACTACGCGCCGTCCTACGAGGCCGGCGACCTCGCCCGCGACCCGGGTTCGTTGAACGGCGTGCGCTCGATCCGGGCGACGTTCGAAGAGCTGGACGTTCAGAAAATGGACCGGCCGGCCGACGACTCGCCGGCGCCGGCGTTCCTCGTCGGATTCATTCGATCCGGCACGACTCTGCTGGAGCAGATCCTGGCGGCGCACCCGGCGGTCGAAACCTCGGACGAAAGCCCGGTGTTGGGCGGCATGCTGGAGCGCGTCGGCACGGCGCCGGAATCGATCCGCGCCCTTCTTGAGCAAGGCCCCGAGGCGATCCGCGAATTTCGACGCGACTACTGGGCCCGCGCGCGGAACGGCGAGCCGCCGCCGGCGGGACACGTCTACCTCGACAAGCTGCCGTTCAACGTTTTTT
>JAJFFL010000024.1 GCA_021776705.1 Alphaproteobacteria bacterium | reverse complement strand
ATGCCGCGGTCGGGGTGCATGCGCGGCAGAGTCCGCGCCAAGTCGCCGATTACGGCGGCGACGTCCGCCCGGGCGGCGAACGATTGAGCGCGGGCGGCGGCTGAGGCGCGCTTGAGATGGTGGTCGACTTGACGCGACATCGCTTCGGTCTGTCGCCTTACAACGTCCGCCAGCGCGCTCTCGGTGCGGCTTGATTCGTTGAGCAAGACAGAAATCGGAGTCTTCAGGGCGTGCGCCAAGTTGCCGGCATGAGATCGCGCGCGTTGGACCACGTCTCGGTTGTGATCCAGAAGCGCGTTCAACTCGTGCACCAATGGCGCAATCTCGCGCGGCGCGGCTTCGTCGAGCCGTTGCTGCTCCCCTTCGCGAACGCGCGCCAAAGAATCACGCATGCGAAACAACGGCGCGAGCGCCCATTTGACCTGCACAGCCACGGCCGCGATCAATCCAAACGCGAACACGGCCAGGGTCCACGATGCGGCCAGAGCGAAGCTGCGAATGTCTCGCTCGGCGTCGCGCCGGTCGACCGCGGCGACCACGAGCACATTGAGTCCGGGCGGCTCGAAGCGCACGCCTTCCAGACGAACTCTCAGCGGTTCGCCGTCCGGCCCCAAGCCGGCGGAGAACCCGACGCGTCCCGGTTGCTCCCGCGCCCGCGACAATCGTTCAGCGGGCAAGTCGAGGCCGCCGTCCCACAGCGATCGCGAGCCGGCGATCACGGAGTCGGGATCGTCGGCTGACAAGAGCGCCCAATAGCGACCGGAGAGCACCTGTTCGTAGCGAGGGTCGGAGGGCGGGGACGCGACATTGACGACGCCGTCATCGCCCACTTCAGCCGACGCCAAAATCGCCCGCACGGCGCCGTCAAGTCGATCGTCGACGTCGCGGTAGACCGTGGAGCGATAGAGCTGGGTCAGCGCTAAACCGCCGGCGAAGAACACAAGCACCGCCCACACGACGGCCAACACGAAAAGTCGCCGGACGAGGGACCCTTCGCGCTTCACGCCGTCGCGTCGTTCTTCGCGTCCACCGTAGGGTCGATCAGCCGATAGCCGAGGCCCCGAACGGTTTCGATCCGGTCCGACCCGATTTTTTTTCTCAAGCGGCCGATGAAAACTTCAATCGTGTTCGAGTCGCGGTCGAAGTCCTGATCGTAAATGTGCTCGATCAACTCGCCGCGAGAGACCACCCGGCCCGAATGATGCGCCATGTAGCGCAACAACTTGAACTCATGAGACGTCAGTCGGATCGACGCGCCGTCAACGAACGCCCGGGCGGCTTTGGTGTCGACGGTCAAGTCGCCGACTTCGATCAAGGCGCTGGCGTGGCCGGTCGCGCGACGCAGGAGAGCCCGCAGGCGGGCGAGCAACTCTTCGGTGTGGAACGGCTTGGTCAAGTAGTCATCCGCACCGGCGTCAAATGCCGCTACTTTTTGGGACCACTGGTCCCGCGCGGTAAGAATGATCACCGGCATGTCGCGGTCCTGGCCGCGCCAAGACTTCAAGACGCTGACGCCATCCAGTTCCGGCAAACCCAGGTCGAGCACGACGACGTCGTAGGGCTCCGTCTCGCCCATGAATTTTGCTTCTTCACCATCGTGGGCGGAGTCCACTGCGTAGCCGGAATCGCTCAAGGCGCCGACCAGTTGGCGGTTGAGGTCCGGATCGTCTTCAACAACGAGAACTCGCATGAATGAACCCTATCCGATCACACGGCCGGTGTGGGCGTCGACGCGCACGTCCAGGCGACGGCCATCGCGGGTCACGATGCGGACCACGTATTCGACGGGATCGCCGTTGCGGTCCTTGCGCACCCAGGAATCGAGAATTTCGCTTCCCGGAAAGCGCTGTCGAACGGCTCGGCGCGCCTGCGACATGGGGACGACTTGGACCCGCGCGATTGCGCTGTCCGACCCGGCGGAGACGCGAGTCGTCGGCGCATCGAATCGCTGCGCCGCCGCAGGAGCGGCGAAGGCGATCGCCAAAGCGAGAGATATCAAGGCACGGCGCATCATGGCCTGGAAACTGTCCTGAAACGCATGAACTGACCGTGAACGGCCTCAATCGCCCAACTTCCGTCGCGGATCATATGCGTTCCGCGGCTCCCAATCGGCCACAAGCTTCGACAGGTCGGGATCGGGGCGTTCGGGCAGCATCACGAGCAACCGGACATACTGGTCGCCTCGGCCGCGTTCGCCCTTGACCCCCTTGCCGCGCAACCGCAGCGAGGTTCCGGAGTTGGAGTTTTTCGGCACCGTCACGGTGACAGGACCGGTCAGGGTCGGGGCCCGGACCTTGCCGCCGAGCACGGCTTCTTTCAGCGTGATCGGTAGGTCGACGTGAACGTCGTCGCCTTTGCGCTCGAAATACGGATGCTCGAGCACGTCGATCTCCACCAGCGCGTCCCCCGGTGCGGCGCCATTGTCGCCGCCGCGGCCTTGGCCCTTGAGGCGCAAGACCTGTCCCGGACGAACCCCTTCCGGCACGACAAGATCCAACGCTTTGCCGTCGCCCATGACGACGCGCTTGCGACCGCCGTTCGCCGCCTCGAGAAAGTCGACCGCGAGGCGATATCGAACGTCTTCGCCCCGGACCGACCGCCGCCCGCGTTCGTCACCGCCGCCGAATATGTCCGAGAACCCGCCATCGGAAGACTTGTGTCCGTTCCGGCGCTTGAACCCGTTGGCCGGTCGGCGCGACTGTTCGTTGCCGTCCGCATCAATTTCGCCGCGGTCAAATTTCTTGCGGCGGGTCGGATCATTGAGAATGTGAAAGGCGGCCGTCACGCGCTTGAACCGCTCTTCCGCCCGGCTGTCGTCCGGCCGCGCGTCAGGATGCAGAGCTTTCGCCAGCTTTCGGTAAGCTTGGCGAATGTCCGCCAAACTGGCGCTGCGCGCCACGCCGAGTTCGGCGTAGGGGTCATTCAACACGTGGGCCGCCTCCGCACGACGGCATTGTACTTACGACTTTTGGACGATTCGGTCCAAAGAAAGCAATGTCAGAGGTATAGGGACACCGTCCTTCGCGCGCCGGCGCCATAACGCTGCGACACCTGGGCCACACGCACGTCGAAAACCTGTCTCGGCGCGTCGGAAAACAACTCCGCCTCTTCGGCCGCGGTGAGAACGGCGAACGCCGCCGATGTCTCCCGCGTCCACACGGGCGCCCCGCCGTCCCAGATATCGAAAACGTAGGACTCAGAAGCCTCCGCCAAAGGAGTCTCGCTCGCCGCCCAATCGTCGCCGCCGATCCGAGTCCGGCGGATCCAGGTGAACATGACGCCGTCGCCTTCACGGATCGCTTTGACGTGGACCGGCGTCAGCGGCCGAAAATCTCGACCTGTGTAGACCTGACTGAACGTGCGCGCCTCTTCGGAAAACAATGAAACGCCTTGCGGGGCGAACCGCCAAGAAATCGTCGCGCCGCGCAGCCGGTCCGGCAACTCCGCCGACATGGCTGCCTGGTCAAGCACGACGACAGTCGCTCCCGCGGTGGCGATCGACGCAATCTCCCGGTCCGTTCCCGACTGGCCCCGCAAGAGATCCCGAATCTCATATTCGCTCTCACCGACGAGCGTCGCATCGCGAAATTGAATGACCTCCCAGTTTCCAGGCGACGTCTCCACGCCCAACGCATTGGCGCCGTCGAGCACGTCGGCTTTGGGCCGCGACTCCAGGGCGCCTCCCGTCAAGCGCACCCGCGTGACATTGCCCTGATCCCAACGGCCGACCGGGCCGGCATGCAAGTCCCAAAGCAATTTTCCGAAAATTGATGGCGTCGAAATTTCCGTGACCGGATTGGCGATCGCGGCGTCCGCGCCTGCCGCGACCGTCACACGGCCTGGCCAGGGTCGGGCGGACGCGGCGACCACAACGCCATGACGCTCCTTCGTCTGATTGATCAAGGGGACGTCGAGCGCGGCCGCAAACGGTCGTGATGCCGGCGAGGTGAGAACTCCGACGCCGGGCTCCGGCCCCGCGACGACACCACCGCCGCCGTCGGCGGCAGCCTCGGCGATCACGCGCCGAACCGCGTTCTCTTCAACGCGACGAATGCGGAAAGGCTGGCCGTCGCCGACACCGTCGAATACGACGACGTCGCCGGCCTCGGGGGCCGACGCCGACGGCGGCAACACGACTTCCAGCGTTTCCGTTTCCGATTCCGCATCCACCAACCAGGCGCGCGCCACCCGTTCCGCGGCTTGGGGGTCCATCGTCAGCGCGCCCGCCACGTCCAACGCCGCGCCTTCCCGCGCTTCGGCGGACGCGACCGCAATGGATCCGGCCTGGTAGTCTCTCGCTTCGTCCACAAAGCGCATCCGTGCGCCCGACGGTCTGCTTTCGACATCGTCGCGACGCCGAACCAGCTCCGTATCTCCTCCGGCGACAAAACGATCCGCAGCCAGAAGCGCTTGCGGTTCAGATCGTTTGTGTCTGAACCCCAACTTTCCGGAGCGCTCCACGGGCGAGAACAGGTGCGCAAGCGCCAGCGCCTCCAACGCAGCGCGCAACGACATCGGGCGATCGATCACGTAGCCGAAGACAAGGCCGGTGAGATCGGACACGTCGACTTCGTCGAGGCCTGCGCGCGCGGCCAAATCGGCGACCACATCCGCCAGGGGCGCGAGACCGACGCGGCCCGTGAGCCAGTGTCCTCGCCGCCAGTTCGCGCTGTCGCTCCACACGGAGGAAAGCGCCGGAAAACTTGGAAATGGCCGCGCGTCCCATGTCCACAAATGGGTCTTGTCCCATCGCAGCATGTGGTCGCCGGCGCCGTTGGTCGGGTTGAGACCATTTTCGGGCGCCCAATGGTCAAGCAGGGCTTCCAGCGCACGCCGCTGAATCAGGTCGTCGCGACTCCCTTTGGAATAGCGCGGGGTCGCGCTCTCGTCGCTCCAGGCCGCCGAAAATTGCGGCCCGCGGAGGCTGTCCGGATCCTCCGCCGAATACGCGAAGACCTCCGCGCCGTTCGGCCAAACCAGCCGGCGGCGGCTGGCTTCGTAGTGCGGACGGCGGTCCGGCGGGCACACGGCTCTCAAGCCCGACGGTCCCTCGATCATCACTTCGCGAACGTCGGCGAGCGAGGCTCCGAGAAGCCCCGCCCGCCGGCGCC
>JAJFFL010000230.1 GCA_021776705.1 Alphaproteobacteria bacterium | reverse complement strand
CTCGCCGCGGACGCCCGCGCGCCGGATCGCGCAACCGGATCTCCTTCAGACGGACCCGCGCGAGGCCGTTAACTCCCCGCCGCGAACCCGCCGCCGCGCCCCGCGCCCCGCCCGGCCGGTCCGGACGCGCCCGTGGAGCGGACGCGAGGCTCCACGAGTATGCGGGCGGCCCGGAGGGAGTGGGATTGATTTGGGATTGTCCCCTCTCTGTCATCCGGGGCGGAGCTTGGCGTTCGTCATTTTGCTCCCCCGCCTGCGGGGGAGCTGTCCGCGCAGGCGGACTGAGGGGGGACGCGGCGGTCGTCGAGGCCGCCGCCGTTTGCGGTCGCCTTTCAGCCCTTCGGGCCGCTTCCCGCCCACGCGGGGGAAGAAACCAGGGCCGCGAAACCCGCCGTCTCCCGCAACCCGCCCACGCCCCTCATGCTGAGGAGGCGGCGGAGCTGGCGGCACCGACCTCTACCTCGCCTTCGACGGCTGCGACCGGGACCAACCTGTCATCGACGCGCTCGACGTCCACGTGGACCAGCTGGCGCGGATCGCGACGGGGAAGGCGCAGCTGAGCGGGTGACTCGGCCCGGCGAGGTCATGCGAGCGGGAGTGGTGGGTTGTTGGAAACCGAGCCTTCCGGCGTTCCCCGATCCGCGCCGCCCGACCCGGCCCCTCATGCTGAGGAGCCGCGCAGCGGCGTCTCGAAGCACGCACGCCGGCGGCGCAGCCCGTCGCGCGGCAAAGCGGCTTGCGCGACCTCCACCTGTGCTTCGAGACGCGCGCCCGCGGCGCGCCCTCAGCATGAGGGGCGTGGGAGGATGGCGGGGCAAACGGAGTGGCGGTTGTGATTTTCGCGGCGCGGGATGGGTGGGTTCTTGGAAACCGACCTGGTTTGACCACTCCCCGTCATCCCGGGCGCGCCGCAGCATGCAATGATGCGGCGCAGACCCGGGACCTGGCGATGGTCGCGATCGGTGCCGCGCCGATCTCCCAACTCCGCCCGGTCCCGGATCAGCAGCGCATCACGTCGTGCTGCGCAGCATCCGGGATGACGGAGGGATGAAATTCAACAGGTCCGTCTCCAAGAACCCACCACTCCCCAGCCACCCCGCATCCCCCCACTTTCCCCTTGCCCTCTCCACCCCACCCCCCTTATGCTCACGTTGAACAAAAGTTGATCGGCGCGGGCTTGTCCCGCGCTGTTTCGCGCCCAAGTAATGCTCAATTAGAGCATAATTGACGGAGGGGCCCGATGGACGATCTTGGACGCGCGACGGCGTTTCCCCTTGAAAACACGGCCCACGACGGCGCCTCAGGCGCGGCGGATCGGCCCGCCCTCGCTTACACCGACGAGGTGCGCGCCGCGACCGACCACCTCTACGCCAAGGTGAAAGACGTCATTCCGCCGTTCGAGTGGCCGACGCACGCGCCGTTGATCCACGCCATCAATGCGCTGAAGGCGGAGATGAACGCGGTCATCCTCGCGCACAATTATATGACGCCGGAGATCTTCAACTGCGTCGGCGACTTCGCCGGCGACAGCCTCGCCCTGGCGCGCGAAGCCGCGGCGACGGACTCCGACCTGATCGTCCAAGCCGGCGTCCACTTCATGGCCGAGACGGCGAAGATCCTGTCGCCGCAAAAGACGGTGCTGATCCCGGACCTGCGCGCCGGCTGCTCGCTCGCCGCCTCGATCACGGCGCGCGACGTGCGCCTGATCCGCGAACGCTATCCGAATTTCCCGATCGTCACCTACGTCAACACCACCGCGGAGGTGAAAGCCGAGAGCGACGTGACCTGCACGTCGTCGAACGCCAAGCAAGTCGTGGAATGGGCGGCGCGGGAATGGGGCGTCGACACGGTGATCATGATCCCGGACCAGTACCTGGCGAAAAACGTCGCCGCCCAGACCGACATCACGGTCATCACCTGGCATGGCGCCTGCGAGGTGCACGAGCGCTTCACCGCCGCGGACCTGCGCGAGATGCGCGAGGCGACGCCGGGGGTGATGATCCTCGCCCACCCGGAATGCCCGCCCGACGTGCTCGCCGAAGCCGACTTCGCCGGCTCGACCGGCGCCATGGCGAGCTGGGTGTCGGACCACAAGCCGGCCGACGTGGTGCTGATCACCGAGTGCTCGATGTCCGACAACGTCGCCGTCGCCAACCCCGAGACCCGTTTCGTGCGCCCGTGCAATCTGTGCCCGCACATGAAGCGGATCACGCTGGAAGGAATCTACGACGCCCTGCGCTTGCGCCAGCACGAGATCACGGTCGACCCCGTCGTCAGCGCCCGGGCTCGTCAGGCGATCCAGCGCATGCTCGATCTGCCGAAGGACGCGCCGCCGTCGCGCTTCGACACCAAGGCGCCGCCGCGCGACGTGCTGGTGCTCTGACGCCGGTGGACGCCGCAGCGCGCCATCCGCGGCCGGGCGCCGCCGCGTGACCTCCGACGCCCACGACCTCGGCGACGCCGTCCTGATCGTCGGGGCCGGGCTCGCCGCCTTGTTCCTCGCCTTGAAGCTGTCCCCCCGCCCGGCGGTGGTGATCGCGCCGCGCGCGCCGGGCGAGGCCGCGTCCTCGGCCTGGGCGCAAGGCGGCGTCGCCGCGGCGCTCGGCGTCGACGACGCGCCGGAGCTGCATGTGGCCGACACCATCGCCGCCGGCGACGGTCTCGTCGACGCCCGCGTCGCCCGCCGTCTCGCCGAGGACGGCCCGGCGCGGGTGCGCGATCTCGCCGACCTCGGTACGCCTTTCGACCGCGACGCCGACGGACGCTTTTCCCTCAGCCTCGAAGCCGCCCACTCGCGCGCCCGCGTCGCCCGCGTCAAGGGCGACCTCGCCGGCCGGGCGATCATGGAGATCATGGCCGGCGCGGCGTCGGCGGCCGGCCACGTCGAGATCCGCACCGGCCTGCGCATGGCGGGTCTCGTGCACGGCGACGGCGGCGTCGCCGGCGTTCTGGCGCGGACCGCGGACGGGCGGCTCATCGAGCTGCGGGCTTCGGAGACGGTGCTCGCGGTCGGCGGCGTCGGCGGGCTCTTCGACGTCACCACCAATCCGCCGGGCGCGCGCGGCGTCGGCATGGCCGCGGCGGCGCGCGCCGGGGCGGTGATCGCCGACCCGGAGTTCGTGCAGTTCCACCCTACCGCC
>JAJFFL010000229.1 GCA_021776705.1 Alphaproteobacteria bacterium | reverse complement strand
CTCGCCGCGGACGCCCGCGCGCCGGATCGCGCAACCGGATCTCCTTCAGACGGACCCGCGCGAGGCCGTTAACTCCCCGCCGCGAACCCGCCGCCGCGCCCCGCGCCCCGCCCGGCCGGTCCGGACGCGCCCGTGGAGCGGGCGAGAGGCTCCACGAGTATGCGGGCGGCCCGGAGGGAGTGGGATTGTTTTGGGATTGTCCCCTCTCTGTCATCCCGGGCGCGCCGCCTCGCCTCCGCGAAGCCGGAGCTTCGCTTCGGCGAAGCAGGGAGCATGCAATGATGCGGCGCAGACCCGGAACCTGGCGCTGGGCGCGTTTGACGGAGACGCGCCTGTCTCGAGCATCGCCGGGTCCCGGATCCGCATCGCACCGCTTCCGTGCGGCGCAGCATCCGGGATGACGGGGGAGGCGTCACTCGCACGTTCGCGATTTCAGACACGCCAGCTCCGCCGCCTCGATCAGCCGTCCGCCGAGCACCACCGCCTCGATCTCGCGGGTGTTGCGGATGTCGGCCAGCGGATCGGCGCGCAGCAGCACCAGGTCGGCGCGCATCCCCGGCGCGATCCCGCCCTGATCCTCGAGCTTGAGAAACGCCGCCGGCGCCGAGGTCGCCGCGGCGAGCGCCCGCATCGGCGTCAGGCCGGCCTCGACCAGCAACGCCAATTCGTCGTGCAAGCTCAACCCCGGCGGAACGAACAGGTCGCCGGCGTCGGTTCCGGCGAGCAGCCGCGCACCGTTCTCGGCGGCGAGCTCCGTCAAGCGGCGCTCGCGCAAGAACTGCGCCCGGCGCGCGTCCCAGTCGTGCGGCGGCAGCTCCGCCAGGGCGGCGTCGCGGCGCGACATCCAGTCGCCGGCGACCGCCTCCGGCATGGCGTCGAGGCGCGCTTGCGCGTCGACGCCCTCTTGGTCGAGCCGCGTCCGGCGTTCGCGGATCACGAGCGTCGGCGTCAAGTAGACCCCCGCGTCGGTGAGCTTGGCGAAGGTCGCCGCGCAGGCCGCTGCGTCGTCGACGTCGCACAGGCCGCCGACTCCGACCGCCATGTGCTCGAGACTGACCATGCCGCCGGCGATCGCGTCATCGACGTTCAGCGCCGCCGGCAGGTGCCCGACGACCGGCAGGCCGAGCGCGCGGGCTTCGTCGAACACGCCCTGCGCCGCGGCGGCGGGCAGCAGCGTATACGCCTTCACGAAGTCGCCGCCGGCGTCCTTAACCGCGCGCGCCGCGGCGACGCCGTCGGCGTGGGTCGTGGTCGCGATCGCGAACGGCGGGATCAGCGGCTGCGGGCCGTCCACGAACGGCCCGGCGGCGACCAGGCGCGGCCCCAGGGCGCCCGCCGCCAAGTCCGTGCGCGCCCGCGCGGCGATGTCGGAATCGCCGCCCATGTCGCGCACCCCGACGACTCCGTGGGCGATGAAGTCGTCGAAGAAGGGCTGGACGATGGACGCGTCCCACAGGGCGTGGACGTGCATGTCCCAGAGGCCGGGAACGACGTACGCCCCCGCCCCGTCGATCACGCGCGCGGCGCGCTCTCGCCCGTCGCAGACCGCGGCGCGAACGATCCGGTCGCCGTCGATCGCGACGCAGGCGTTTTCGAGCACGCGGCCCGATCCGGGATCGATCGCCGTCGCGCCGCGGATGAGCACGTCGAACTCCGGCGCCGACGAGGCGCACGCCGTCGCCGAAAGGACGGCGCCGACAAGCGCCGCCCGTCGCAGCCTGTCTGTGATCGTCGTCACGATCCCTTAGGCCGGGCAGCTGCCGCCGTTGAGGCTTTCGCTGACTGTCTGGAAGTAGTCGCCGACGCCGTCGAGCTGGCGCTCGTCGAAGGGGTAGGCCGACGCGTTGGTTTCGAGCGCGTCTTCGATCGCCTCGGCGGCGTCCTCGACGCCGACGCCTTGCGACGCGCGAACGGCGGTCATGGCGGCGAGCACGTCGGTGTGGAGCGTGACGACCGCCTCGCCGTTGGCCGCGGCGACGTCGCCGTAGCAGCTGCAAAAGCTCTCGATCGTGGCCCCGCCTTGCAGAATCTGCGGCGTCACGTCGAGGTCCCCGGCGAGCAGCTCACCGCACAAGCCGGCCAGCTTCTCCGCCGGCGTTTCCTCGGGCGAGCAGGCGGCGAGCCCGGCGATGCAGGCGCCGAGGGCGAAGATGCGATTCATGGCTGGTCCCCTGAGTTGCGAAGCCGCAACCTGACCCGCTCGCCGCGCCCGGCGCAAGCCGTCGGCGCGAGACGCCGGAGCGTTTGCGCCTGTAAGGTGCGCGCATGAACGCTCCCGGCCCTGTCCCCGCGCCCTACCGACCGCCGTTTCCGCCGCGGCCGCCCGAACCGGTCGGCTTGATCAAGCTGCTCTACCTGGCGTGGAAGGAGCCGCTGCGAATTTGGTCCGAATGGCACTTCGAGCGGCCGACCATGTTCGGGGTGACGCGGTTCGGCGCCGCCATCACCGTCAGCGACCCGGAGGGCGTGCGCCGGGTGCTGCTCGACAACGCGGCGAACTACGACAAGGGCCCGTTTCTGCGGCGCGTGCTCGGGCCGCTGATCGCCAAGGGCCTGTTGCTGGTCGAAGACGACGACTGGAAGCGCGCCCGGCGCACCCTGGCCCCGCTGTTCACGCCCGCCCGCCTCGCCAAGACCGCCGGCGTCATGGCCGAGATCGCGCAAGCGCGCGTCGCCGCGTGGCCGCGCGACGGGTCGGCGGTTGATATCGACCATGAAATGACCGCCCTCGCCTTCGACGTCGTCTCGGCGACCCAGTTTTCGAACCGCCTCGGCGGCGACGCGGCGGCGTTCGAGCACGCGTTCAACGTGTTTTCCGAAACCGGCGCCCGGGTCGATCCGCTCGACGTCATGAACGTGCCCGACTTCGTGCCGCGCCTCGGCAAGCTGCGGGCCCGGGCGACGGCGAAATTCTTCGCCCGCCGGATCGACGAACTGGTCTCCGACCGCCGGGCGCTGCTCGACGGCGGCGGCGACGCCCCGGACGACCTGCTCACCGCCCTCCTCCGCGCCCGTGACGTCGAGGGCGACGGCGAAGGCCTGTCGGACGCGGAAGTGTCGGCCAACGTCCTGACCTTCATCATCGCCGGCCACGAGACCACGGCGCGGGCCTTGAGCTGGGCGTTGGATCTTCTGGCGCGCACGCCGCACCACCAGGACCGGGTGTTCGAAGAGATCCGCGACGTCGATCTCGCGGACCCGGCGTGGATGAAATCGGCGCCGTGGACGCGGGCGGTGATCGACGAGACGATGCGTCTCTATCCGCCCGCCCCGACGTTCCTGCGCCGCGCTCTCGGGCCGGACGAAATCTGCGGGCGAAAAATTCCGGCCGACACCGGCGTGTCGATTTCGCCCTATGTGCTGCACCGGCACAAACTGTTGTGGGACGACCCGGACGCGTTCCGGCCAGAGCGATTCCTGCCCGGCGAACGCGAGAAGATCGACCGCTACGCCTATCTGCCGTTCGGCGGCGGCCCGCGAGTGTGCATCGGCGCCGCGTTCGCCGTTCAAGAAGCGATGATCGCCCTGGCGACGGCGCTGCGCCACGTCCGTGTCGCGCCGCTCGACGGGCATGCGCCGACGCCGACGCACCGGGTGACGCTGCGGGCCGACATCGGCGTGCGTTTGCGGTCGTTTGCGCGGGATTAGGTTCGGCGGCCCCGGTATGAACAGGCCGGACAAGAAAGGGCCGGCCGCCCGAAAGCGAACCGGCCCGCATGCCCCCAATGCGTCGAATGCTAGCGCCCGGCGATTTCCCGAGTCGAGTCGGGAAAAAGTTGTCCACGACCTTTCCACAATGAACGTGGCGGCGAAGCCACAAAACGCGAATCGAACGCGTTCACGCGCCGTGGTTGCGGAGCGCTAAAAGAAATCGCGCCAGGATTTTTTCCACGCCGCCGCCGGATCGTCCTCAAGCTCGACCCACTCGGCGTCCGCCTTGGCGATGCTCCCGGGAATGTCGCGGTTGAACTTCCCGTTCACGCCAGGGCTGTAGTTCAGATAGAGAACGCCGCCCGACTCCAGGGTGTACGTGGCGGGGTCGACCTGCGCGAGCGTCACCGGGTCGACGATCGAAAACGCCTCCGGATCGACGGTCAGCTTCTTGCCGCGCGTCAGCGCATAGGCGCAGTGGCCGTCGTAGGCCGGCGCGAACCGCTCCGGGTCGGCCGCGAACAGATCCCGGTGCTCCGCCGAAACAAACAAGAATGTCGCGCCGTTGTGTTCGGCCGTGAACGCGGTCGAGCCTTTCACCGCCGCGAAGTCGGTGTGGTAGGCGACGACGTCGTAGCCGAAATCGGCGTATCCCTCCGGGCCGACGAACTGCGGCCCGGCCCAGGCCGCCGACGCCGTTAGCGCGGCCGCGGCCGCGCCGATGAGACTGGCTTTGATGCGCATGAGGTTCTCCTGTTTCAGCCCCCGATATGGGTGCAAAGTCGCGGCGTCAAAGAGCGGCCCCGGCCTGGCGCCTCAGGACGCCGGCGCGACCGCCTCGAGATCGGCGTCAAGTGCGCGCACGGCGTCGACAAGCAACGTCGCGACGGCGGTGAAAAACTCTTGCGGCACCGCCTCGAAGTCGTCGGTCGGCTGGTGGTAGTCGGGATGATCCTCAACCCCGAAATACACGAACGGCACGCCCGCGGCATGGAACGCCGCGTGGTCGGACTGGGTCGTCCAGTCGTCTTCGCCGCCGCCCGCGTCGTGGCCGAACAGCAGCGAGACCGGCGACGCCTCGCCGACCGGCGCGAGCGCGGCGCGCAGGGCCGGCGTATGATGGGCGCCGGCGACGTAAAGTTCGCCCACGTCGCTGCGCGAGACCATGTCGAAATTCACGTTCAGCGCGATCGCTTCGACGGGCACGGGCGGATCGGCGACGAAGGCGCGCGCGCCCTGCAATCCGCTCTCTTCCGCGTCGAGCGCGACGAACACGATGTCGTGCCGCGGGGCCACCTCGGCGAACGCCTCCGCGATCGCCAACAACGCCGACACGCCGGACGCGTTGTCGTCGGCGCCGTTGTAGATGTCGCCGTCGCGCACGCCGACGTGGTCGTAGTGGGCCGTCACGACGATCACCCGATCGGAGGACTCGCCGGCGATCCGGCCGACAATGTTGACCCCGGCGCGTTCAGTGTCCGGATCGCGGCGGGTGGTGAAGGTGAAATCGTGCTCGTAGTTCTCGCCGACCGGGCTCAGGCCGACGTCCACGAATCGGGCGAGCAGATACGCCCGCGCCTTCGCCGACCCGTCCGTCCCCGGCGCGCGGCCCTCCATGTTGTCGGCGGAAAGAATGCGCAGGTCGTTGAGCAGCTGATCGGTGTCGACGTCCTGCGCCTGGGCGCCGCCGGCGACGACGAGGGCCGCCGCAAGACTGATGAATCGCATGGTGGGGCTCCGCGTCCGACCGAGGGGACCCACGGCTTACGCGACCGGCCCTCGTCGACGCAATGCTCCGGCGCCGCACTTGATCCGGATGCGCTTTGGTGGTGTCACTCACAGGCCAATCAACGACGGGGCGCCCGCATGCCGATGCCCGCCATCGAAATCCAGCAACTGATTCAGGCCGCGCTGCCGGACGCCGTGATCGAAATCATCGACCTCGCCGGCGACAACGACCACTATCAGGCGCGGATCACCTCGAAGGCGTTCGAGGGCAAGACCCGGGTTCAGCAGCACCAGATGGTCTACGCCGCCCTCAAGGGTCGGCTCGGCGGCGAGCTTCATGCGCTCGCCTTGGAAACCCGCACCCCGTGATCCGAAAGCGCGCGCTCGGCGCGACCGGCGTCGCCGCGCCGGTGCTTGGCTTCGGCGTCTCCGGCCCGCACGCCACGCCCCTTGTGCCGGCCCGCGACACGGTCCGCTTGATCCGCCTGGCTGTCGAGCTCGGGATCGCCGTCTTCGACACCGCGCCGTTTTACGGCGACGGCGAGGCCGAACGCCGGCTTGGCGCGGCGCTCGACCAAATCCCGCGCGACAAGGTGTTCGTGGTCACCAAGGCCGGCACCGTCGACCTCGGGTTTCGCCGCCGGGCCAAGAATTTCGATCCCGATTTCCTGCTCGCCTCATTGGAAGACAGTTGCGACCGGCTTGGCGTCGACGCCGTCGACGCGTTCTTGCTGCACGGCGCGCCCCGCGGCGCGGCCTTGGATGCGGCGTTGGCCGCGCTGCAAACCGCCAAGGCCGGCAAGAGCGCGCGGCTCGTCGGCGTCTGCGGGCGCGGCGCCGAGATGGACCCGCTGATCGAGTCCGGCGTCCTGGATCTGGTGATGCTGCCGATTCGACCGGAGCGGGACGCGGATCAAGCGGAGCGCGTCGTTCGCGCCCGGGCGAAGGGCCTCGGCGTTCTGGGGGTCGAAACCATGGCGGCGTCTCAGCCCCGCTGGCGCCTGCCGCGTTCGCGGGCCGATCTTTGGTATGCGGCGCGCGGTTGGTTGCAGGAGCGCGCCGCCGCCGGCCGGTCTCCCGCCGAGGCCTTGACCTGGGCGCTGGGCGAAGGCGGCGCCGACGTCGCCGTGACGACCACCAGCCGCGCCGTGCATTTGCGCGAGAACGTGGCGACCGCGGCCCGCGCCGGCGCTTGATTTTCGAGGCCCCGCAGCTTAGCTCCCAAGGAACGCGCGATTGAGGAGCGAACCATGGCCGACGCGGCGAACGAACGCATTCAAGGCCTGATCGAAAACCAGGACGTCTTTTTGTTCATGAAGGGCACGCCGGTGTTTCCGCAGTGCGGCTTCTCCGCCACTGTCGCCAAGGTGCTCAACCACGTCGGAGTCGAGTTCGAATCCTTCAACGTGCTCGAAGACGCCGAAATCCGCGAAGGGATCAAATCGTTCTCGAATTGGCCGACCATTCCGCAACTTTACGTGAAGGGCGAATTCGTCGGCGGCTGCGACATCGTGCGGGAAATGTTCGAGACCGGCGAGCTGCGCGAGTTCCTGTCTAACAAGGGCGTGTTGAAAAGCACCGCCTGAGCCCGCCGATCCGCGCACCGAGGCCGGAACACCCGATAGAGATCGACCCCGCCGCCGGGGAGGTGCGTGTCGAGGCCGGCGGCGCGTCGATGTGCGGCTCGCCGAACGCGCTGACCGTGTGCGAGGCGACCGAGCCGCCGGTGGCGTGTCTGCCGCGCGCCGGCATCGCTTTTGACCGGCTACTACGGTCAGACTGAACCAGCTGGCGCCCGCACAAGGGCGAGGCGTCCTAATTTCCTGTCCTCACCGCGACGGGGCGCATCGACGACGCGGCCTGGAGCTACGAAGATCCGCCGCCCGCGGTCGAGGCGATCCGTGCGCGCCTCGCCTTCCACGCCGGCGCAGCCAGCATCGAGATCGACGGCGACTGAGGAGCGACTCCCGGCGGCGGCCGACGTCCGGCGCTTTCACGTTGGCCGCCGGTGCGCTATTGGACGCGGCCCATGACCGCGACTCGTGAACCCCGCGCCGCCCCCAAGGTCGGCCTCGTCAGCCTCGGCTGCCCGAAGGCGCTCGTCGACAGCGAGCGGATCCTCACCCGTCTGCGCGCCGAGGGGTACGAGATTTCACCGTCCTACGAGGGCGCGGACCTGGTGCTGGTGAACACCTGCGGCTTTCTCGACAGCGCCAAGGCGGAGTCTTTGGAGGCCATCGGCGAAGCGATGGAACGCAACGGCCGCGTCGTCGTCACCGGTTGCATGGGCGGCGAACCGGAGAACATCACCAAGGCGCACCCCAACGTCCTCGCCGTGACCGGGCCGCACCAATACGAAGCGGTGATGGCGGCCGTGCACGAACATCTGCCGCCGGCGCACGATCCGTTCACGAACCTGGTGCCGCCGCAAGGCGTGCGGCTGACGCCGCGGCACTACGCTTATGTGAAGATCTCCGAAGGCTGCAACAACCGCTGCGCGTTCTGCATCATTCCCGGATTGCGCGGCGACCTCGTCTCGCGCCCGGCGCGGGCCGTGCTGACCGAGGCCGAGCGGCTGGCCGAGGCGGGCGTCAAGGAGCTGATGATCATCAGCCAAGACACGTCGGCCTACGGCGTCGACCTCAAGTACGCCGAAAGCGAATGGCGCGGCCGACCGGTGAAGGCGAAATTCTTCGATCTCTGCGACGCCCTCGGCGAACTCGGAATTTGGGTGCGGCTGCACTACGTCTACCCCTACCCGCACGTCGACCAGGTCATTCCGCTGATGGCCGAAGGCAAGATCCTGCCCTACCTCGACATTCCGTTTCAGCACGCCAGCCCGCGGGTGCTCAAGGCGATGCGCCGGCCGGCCAACCAGGAAAAGACCCTGGAACGCATCGCGGCCTGGAGAAACACCTGCCCGGACCTGGCGATCCGTTCGACGTTCATCGTCGGATTCCCGGGCGAGACCGACGCCGAATTCGAGGAACTCCTCGCGTGGCTCGAAGAGGCGCGCGTCGATCGGGCGGGCTTCTTCATGTATGAGGACGTCGCCGGAGCCGCCTCGAACGACCTTGACGGGCAGATCCCCGACGCCGTCAAACGTGAGCGCTACGCACGCGCCGCCGCGGTCCAGGAGCGCCTCCAGAACGCGCGCGCCAGGCGCTTGATCGGCGCCCGCGTGGAGGTGCTCCTCGACGAAGTCGGCCCCGACGCCGCGGTCGGGCGCACCAAGTGGGACGCGCCTGAGATCGACGCCAAGGTCACGGTCACCGGCGGAACGCGCCTCAAGCCGGGCGACGTGGTCAAGGCGCGGGTTCTGGAGTCGCAGGGAATCGATCTGATTGCAGGGCTTGGCGCAGCCCGGCGTTAACCGTTTTCTTGAACCGGATGTTCACCGCCGCCGGGGTACTCCTGACGGTCATGAGAGCCCAGTTCCAATACGTCGTGGCGCACGAGCCCAAACGGACGGCCAAAGCCGCCGGCCCGGCCCTTGTCGCCGTCTTGGCGTTGGCGGCCTGCGTGCCGCTGATGAGCTTCGTCGTCTGGCCGCGGCTGCCGAACTGGCTCGCCCTCGAGACCCTGGGCTCGACTCACTACATCGGGGACACTGCGGAATCCGGCGCGCTGCCGGACTGGCACGCGGCGCACGTCGGCCGCGCCTGGTTGGAATCGCCGCTGCGGTTTCCCAAGGTCGCGCTTTCCGAGGGCCAGACCCTCAAGATCGCCTACGACGCCGACGCCGGCCGGGACGGGTTCAAGCTGTCCATCTATCGGTCCTTGGGACCGTTCCAAGGCGTCGCCGACTTCAAGGACGTGATCGTCGCCCCGAACACCGCCAGAACCGACGTCGTGACGTTCGTGGCCCCGCGCGAAGGCATGTACGTGATCGCGACCCAACCGGCCCCGGCCGAGCCGCGAAATTGGCCGGGCGCGTGGTTTTCGTCCTTTGACGTGTCTTACGACGTCACCTGGGCGATCGAACGCACGCCGCACATGGAAGCCGACGCCGTCGTCACGACCGTGTTGCCGCAACTGCGGCGCTAGTCGCTAGTCGATGACGTAGTCGTCGGGGCTCCAGCCGGGACTCGGGTAGCGCGGACTCATGTTTTCAAGCGTTCCGCGAACGACCCGGGCGATCAGCGCGTTGCGCCGCGTTTTCGAGTCCGATGGCGTGACGCGCCAGGGCGCCCACGGCGTCGAGCAGCGCTGGAGAGCCGTTTCATAGGCTTCCATGTAGGCGTCCCAGAGCTTGCGCTCTTCAATGTCGCCCGGATTGAATTTCCAATGCTTGTCCGGATTCTCCAGACGCGCGCGCAGCCGCTTGGCCTGTTCGTCGCGGGAGATGTGCAGGAAAAACTTCAACACCGTGACGCCGTTTTCGCTGAGGTGGCGCTCGAACGCGTTGATCTGATCGTAGCGCCGCTCGACGGCGTCCGCCGGCGCCAGGTTGCGCACCTTGACGACCAACACGTCTTCGTAGTGCGAGCGGTCGAAAACCCCGATGAACCCCTTCGGCGGCACGACCTGATGGACCCGCCAGAGGTAGTCGTGGGCCAATTCAAGATCGGTCGGCTTGCCGAACGGCGCCACGCGGACGCCGCGCGGTCCGGTGTCGTTGAACACCGTCCGAATGACGCCGCCCTTGCCGGCGGTGTCGATGCCTTGGAGCACCACGAGAAGAGCCTGTTCACGCTCGGCGTAGAGCGCGTTCTGCAGCCTATCGATGGCCTTGGCGTCGTCTTTGAGGCTGGCGGCGGCGTCGCTCTTGTCGGCGAAGAACGGCCGCGCGCCGGGGTCGGCGTCGGCCAAACGGAAGCCGCCGTCCGGGGGCGCCAGAAGCGCCGCCGCGACGTCCGCGCAATCCGGTCGAGTCACCGCCCTAGGACGAGTAGAATTCGACGACGAGATTGGGCTCCATCCGAGTCGCGTAAGGCACGTCCGCGAGTTCGGGAATGCGCGTGTACGTGGCTTTCATCGCCTTGGGGTCGATGTCGATGTAGTCCGGGATGTCGCGTTCCGGGCTTTCAAGCGCTTCCAGCACCAGCGCCATGGCCCGCGACTTTTCGCGCACTTCGACGACGTCGCCGGGTTTGCAGCGAAAGCTCGGGATCGTGACCCGGCGACCGTTCACCTTGACGTGGCCGTGGTTCACGAACTGACGCGAAGCGAACACCGTCGGCACGAACTTCGAGCGGTAGACCACCGCGTCAAGACGGCTTTCCAGCAGACCGACAAGGTTTTCCGCCGTATTGCCCTTGATCCGGGCCGCCTGGTCGTAGGTGCGCCGGAACTGCTTTTCGGTGATGTTGCCGTAGAAACCCTTGAGCTTCTGCTTGGCGTGAAGCTGAACCCCGAAGTCGGACAGCTTGCCCTTGCGGCGCTGGCCATGTTCGCCAGGCCCGTAGGAGCGGCGGTTGACCGGCGATTTGGCCCGGCCCCAGATGTTTTCGCCCAACCGGCGGTCGAGCTTGTACTTGGCGCTGTGGCGCTTCGACATGATTGACTCGTTTTCGACGCGGCCCGGCGGCTTCCCTCATGGAAGCCGCGATCTCAACGGCGGTGCTCGCATCACCCGTCATGTTCCGCTCTGAAGCGGAGCCGCGGCTTATGGCTCAAGACAACCGACAGGTCAACGTTTGCAGGCGACTAGGCCACCCCGCGGCGGTCAGGAAGGACCGCGAGCTTGATCGGCTCCGGATCGATGTTGAGGTCGATCATCCGGCGTTCCAGCGCCGCCGACATGACCGGCGGCTCCGTCGACACGAACAGACCCGGGGTTTCGTCGTCGCCGTTGAGTTGCGGCGCGACCGCGGCCAACCGGCGGGCGACCGCGTCGGCGGGGTCGAGCCACTCGACCTCCCAAGGCGCGGCGGCCTGAAGTTCGTCGATGATCAACGGATAGTGCGTGCAGGCCAGGGCGACGACGTCGGTGCGCCGGCCGTCCCGCTCCACGAAGGCGCCCCGGATCTCCTCGGCCAAGACGTCACGCCCGATCTCCTGCCCGAGCCAGATCGCCTCGGCGTAGGCGGCCAGCTGAGGCGCTCCGGCCAGCGTGACGTCGGCGTCAAGGGCGAACTTGCCGATCAGGTCGCGGGTGTAGTCGCGCGCCACCGTCCCCGGGGTCGCCAGCACCGACACCAGTCCCGACCGGGTCGCCGCGGCCGCCGGCTTGATCGCCGGAACCGTGCCGACGAACGGCTTCGTCCAGCGCTTGCGGAGCGCCGGCAGGGCCAGCGTTGAAGCGGTGTTGCAGGCGATGACGACGACTTCCGGATCGAAGTTGCGCTTCACGGCCCCGACCACGGCGAGCACGCGCGCGACGACGTCGGAGTCCGAGCGCTTGCCGTAGGGAAACCCTTCGTGGTCGGCGACGTAGATCAGCCGCCCGCCGATCCCGCGGTCGCGAACGGCGCGCACGATCGACATGCCGCCGAAGCCGGAATCGAAAACGACGTAGACCGGCTCACGCTCCGTCACGTCGTCCTCCGTCGCTTGGGTCCGCGGACCAGGGCCTTGATCGCGCCGCGCAGAGTCGAGACCTCCGGGCTAGTCAGGCCGGCCCGGTCGAACGCCGCGCGCACGTTCAACTCCATCATCTCCACCTTCTCAGGCGGAAAAAAGAACTTGGCCGCCTCAAGCTCGGCCAACAGGTGATCCACCAGATCCTGAGTCTCTTTTTTCGTCGCCGGTTCCGGGAACGACGTCTCGACGCCGTCCGCCGCCGCGGACGCCCATGCGAACGCGAACACGCCAACCGCCTGCGCCAGGTTCAAGGACGCGAAACCGACGCTCACAGGATAGGTCACGATCGCGTCGGCCCGCGCC
>JAJFFL010000228.1 GCA_021776705.1 Alphaproteobacteria bacterium | reverse complement strand
TCTCGGTCGACTGGTGGGCGAGCCTGCACCAGCCGGCGAGCGTGTTGCGGCTCGGCGGCCCGACGATGCCCGCGGAATACCTTGCGCCTCTGCTGTTGACCGCCGTCGCGTTCACGTCGGGTTTCGCGGCCCTGCACCTTGCGTCGATGCGCGCCGAGGTGATGCGGCGCCACGCCGGCGCTCTGCAGCGAGCGCTGGAGCGGAAGACATGAGTGGCGAAACCGTCTACGTCGCCGCGGCCTACGGGTTGACCGCCGCGGTCGTCGGAGTGTTGATCGTGCGCGTCGCGGTCGCGCACGCAACTTGGAGCCGTCGCGTTCGCGCGCTTGAACAGGCCGCGTCGTCATGAACCGCGTCCTGGCGTTCCTCCCACTGATCATTTTCGCCGCCTCCGCGTTGGCGTTCGCCTGGGCGATCGTCGCCGCGGAGCCGACCGGCGCGGTGAAGAATCTCACCGGCGCGCCGTTTCCGGCGGTCGAACTCGGCCCGATCACCGGCGCGGAGACAGGGTTCTCGACCGCGGATTTCGGCGGCGCGCCGGCGCTGGTGAACGTGTTCGCCTCCTGGTGCGCGCCGTGCCGGGTCGAGCACCCGCTGCTCTCCCAGATTTCCGAGAGCGGCGTGCCGGTCTTCGGAATCGCCTGGAAAGACGGGCGCGACGAAGCCCGCGGCTTCCTCGACGAATTGGGAAACCCGTTCACCGCCGTGGGCTGGGACGGGGAGGGCCGCGTCGGCGAAAAGCTGGCCGTCAGCGGGGCGCCCGAGACCTATGTGGTCGGCGCCGACGGCACGGTGCTGGTGCACTGGAAAGGCCCGCTGACGCCCGAAGTGGTGGCCCGGCGGATCCTGCCCGCCTACCGCCGGGCGTTAGGCGATTCCTAACCTCGGCCTGCGACGTTCACGATCGAGCAACCATGAAAGTCGCCGATGAAGGTCGCGCCCCAGGATCAGCTGCTGGTCGCCCAGACCTACGCCGGCCGCCGTCCGGCCGCGGACCCGCGTCTGGCGGCGAAACAGTTCGCCGCGGCGCTGGACCAGCCGGACGCCGCTGCGGAACAACCCGCCGCTCCCATGCGGGCCGGCGCAAAGCCGGCGTACGCGGTCGGGCCCGACGCGCAAGCCGCCGAAACCCCGAGCGCCCGGCCTCGGTCGCCGTCGGCCGCGGACGCGCCGCCGCCGCCTGGGTCCTATCTCGATCTGCGGGTCTAGCCGGACTCAGGATTTCTTCGACTTCGCCTTTTTGGCCTTCTTCGGCTTTTTGGCCTTCTTGGCCGACTTGCTGACGGCGGCTTTCGACTTCTTGACGGATTTGGCGGCCGCCTTGGCCTTCTTCACCGGCTTTTTCTCCGTCGCCGGAGCGCCGCCGTCCGTCCGCGGCGTTTCCGGTTCGTCGAGCGATTTGGCGATGCGCTGCAGCGTGTCGAGAAACGCGTCGCGCTTGTTCTTCGGCAGCGAGCCAAGGATCGCGGCGTCGGCGCTGGCGACGCGCGGCAGGGCGGTGTTGAGAAGCTTGCGGCCGTCGGCGGTCAGGCTGACGACGTTGGCGCGCGCGTCGCTTTTGGCGCGGGCGCGAGCGAGGAGCTTGCGCTGCGCCATCCGCGCCACGAGTTCGGCCAAGGTCGATCGGTCGATCCCGGTGGCGCGCACAAGATCGGTCTGGGTCAGGCCCTCGTTGGACGAGACCGCGCTCAGCACCGCGAATTGGCGCTGGGTGATGGCCTCGCCGTTCATTTCCGATGTGAAGCGGTCGGCGGCGTACTGCTGGGCGCGGTGCAAGAGATGGCTGGGAGACTCGGTGAGATTGTAGGCGCTGTCGCCGGCGCTAGCGGACATGTCGTGACCCCCCACGTTCAGGCGGCGGCGCATGGCACAGCGTCCGCCAAGGGAGAGATTTAACAGCAGATTGCGGCGATTCCGTAATCAACCTTCCGTTTGCGGCGTAAAATTTCGACCGACGGTCGCTTGGCGGAGTCGCGCCGCCCGCGCATTCTGTTTCGCATGGCGACCGGCCCGTCCTTCACCCGCGCCGTGCCGGATGGCGACAACCGCCCGCGGCGCGTCTGCGACCGCTGCGGTTTCGTCGACTACGTAAACCCGCGGATCATCGTCGGGTCGGTGGCGGAACGCGACGGCAAGGTCTTGATGTGCCGGCGCGCCATCGAGCCGCGGTCCGGCTTCTGGACTCTGCCCGCGGGGTTCCTCGAGGAACACGAGGACCTCGCCGCCGGCGCCCGGCGCGAGGCGCGCGAAGAAGCGTGCGCGGAGTTGGAGATGGGGGCGCTGCTCGGCGTCTACACCGTGCCGCGCATCAGTCAGGTGCAGCTGTTCTTTCGCGCCCGCCTGGTGTCCGAGATCGCGGCCGGTCTGGAGAGCCAGGAAGTCGGCATGTTCGCATGGGACGACGTGCCCTGGGACGCGCTGGCGTTTCCGTCGGTGAAGTGGGCGCTCGACGACTGGCGGGCGACGCGCGCGCTCGACGCCTTCGCGCCCTTCGTGCGTTGCGCGCCGGACACGCTGCGTCCGGATTGACCCGAAATCGTCTCCTTTTGGACTTGAACGCGCCGCCGTTCCCGATCATCAGCCGCACCCCTTATTTCTCCCGACGGAGGACGCGATGGCTCGCGACATGAACGACCAGAGCCCGATCTGCTCCTCCCACGCGACAGGCGTGGGGAGCGCGCGCGGACGCTAGCAGGCGCCCGCGTACGGCTCGCCCGAACGCCCTTTGTAGTTGTCGCAGTGAACCGCGGGAGAATCCGCCATGGCCGCCACGCGTCCATTCATCGTCACGACCGGATTGCGCGCGCTCGCCGGATTTTACGCCGGACGCGCGGCCCGACTGTGGCCCGCTCCGCACCAGGAGTACTTCGCCCTGCCGGCGCAGCGGCGGCACCTGGCGCACGCGTACATCACCCGCATCGACCGCGCTCCCGGCCTCGACGCCAAGCGCTTTCGCCGCGACGTGATGCGCGCACGCGACGCGGAGTTTCTCGACCGTTGGGCGCCCGACGCGCCGGTCGGCCTGGTGACGATCTGCGGCAAGATGGGCGAAGTCGCCTGGAAGCCGCGGGAGTACCGCCGGTTGGTGGCGTTGATCGCCCAAAGCCCGGAGGCGGCGAAGGTTCTCCGCCACGCCGACCGCGTCACCTTCGACACGGTTCAGGCGCTGGAGGTCCTTCCGGCGACGTTCCGTCGTTCCGCGATCGTGCGTCGGGTCGAGCAGGTCCACGAAGCCGGACTCATCCGCGATGTCGCCGATCTGGTCGACCGTCTCGCGGCCGGCCGGTCGGAGGTCTTGGCGGAGCGCCTCGAGCGCGCGCCCACCCGTGAGCGGTTTTTCCGCATGCTTCTGGAGGCTCTGCGCCCGAAGGAGCTTCCGGTTCCGTTCGCGGACACGGCGCGTCTGCGCCCGCTTCGCACGCCGAAGCAGGTCGAAGACGCGGGACGGCGCTTCAAGAACTGCCTCGCCACCTGCGTCGATCAGGCGGCGTTCGGAACCGCGGCTTTCGTTGAATGGCGCGGTGATGAACCGGCGGTGATGGAGCTCCAGCTCGAAGGCGCCGCCGGCTGGCGTCTTGAGGAGCTGCTCGGCTTTGAGAACCGGCAGCTCAAGCCTGAGACCGTGCACGCGGTCCACAAGGCGCTCGCCGAGCAAGGCGTGCGCGTCGGCCGCAACGCCGACGGTCTCGTGTGGGCGCTTGAAGACTGCGTGCGTCGCGCCGCTTTCGCGGCCGACAACGCGGCCCAGGTCGTCTGAGACGCGACGGCGTGACGGGCCCGGCTTTTCGGCCGGGCCCGTTTCCGCGTCTAAGGATCGGAGTCAGGCTCGCCGGCGTGCTTCATCGTGATCGGCACGTTCGCCATGGCGAACAGGAACGTCAGCGGCAGAACGCCCCAAAGCTTGAAATAGGTCCAGAATTCCTCACCGGTCTGCCCCGTTATGTTGAGCCAGACGACGTCTGGATTCGCGTCCCAGTAGGGCGGCCACAAAGCGACGTTCAAAACGCCGAGGAAGACGAACCAGGCGGCCCACCGCAGCGCCAAAACGCGCCAGATGCGGTCGGGAAGGGCGAACGCCGCGGAGAAAAAGATTTTCCAGATGTTCCGGCCCACGACGATCGAGCCGACGATCAGCCCGGCGAGCAGGAAATTGATCACCGTCGGCTTGATGTAAGCGAAGAACTTGGACTGGAATCCGATGGCCAGGCCGCCGAACACGAGCACGATCGCCGACGTCACGATCAGCATCGGCGGCACGCGCTTGGCCGTAATCCAGGAATAGGCCACCGCAATCGCGACGGCGACCATGTAGACGCCTGTCGCCCAGAAAATCGCCGTGTCGCTCACGGTGCGGTTGGCGACGTTGTACGCGACGACGAACGCGATCACAGGGCCGACCTCGACGAGGATCTTGACCCCGCCGGCGGCGGTTTGACGGGCGCCGGAGCGCGATTCGGTCGTCTTTTCGGTGTCGGTCATCAGCTCTCGATACGCGGCGCGGCCGCGTTCGGATGTGCGCGGGCCCAGAGCTTGCGAACCCAGCCGCGCGCGCCGCCCGCGTCAAGCACTAGAATCATCGCGGCGTAGACCAGCGCCCCGACGGCGGCCTTCGCCGCCAGCTCGGCGGTTTCGCTCCAAGCCGGGATCTGGGCGACGACGAACGCCATGACGGCGCAGGCGAGGCCGGTCTTGGCGACATCGGCGAACGGAAGCGGCAGGGCGATCCAGCGCCGCCCGACGATCGCGAACAGCGCCAAGGCCAAGGCGTACGCGGCGAGCGTCGCCCAGGCCGCGCCGATCAAGCCGAACGTCGGCACGAGGACCAAATTGAGCGCCACATTCGCCAGCGCGGCCGCGCCGGTCGCGGCGGCCTGAGCCCCGGTTTTGCGGGTCAGCTGAAAGGCGTAGGCGAAATAGTAGACGACGAAGCCGTTGAGCAGCGCGCCGGCGGCGATCCACGGCATGATCGTCGCCGCGGCGGCGTCGAGATCGTGGGCGATCAGGACGTCGGCCAAAGGTTCGGCGACCAGGGCGATCCCGGCGGCGGCGGGGAACGTGATCAGCACCAGGACGCGCGCGAAGTCGCCGGCCACAGCCCGCGCCGCGTCGGCGCCGGCGGTGTCGAACGCGCGCGCGGCCAGGGGCGAAGCCGCCATGCCGGCCCAAGCGAACAACAGCATGATCAAACGGTCCGCAACGCCGTAGCCGGCGGCGTAGGCGCCGACGGCGGCGTCGCCGAGAAAACCGGCGATGACGAACCGGTCGCCGGCCGACAACACCAGGTCGAGCGCCAGCACCGCGGCGAGCGGCAGAGCGTAGGCGGCCTGGATCCGAGCCAGGGATGCGCGCGGACGGGCGCCGCGCGCCGTCGCCAGCATCGCTGGCGCCTCCAAGGTCAAGACGATGAACGCCGCCAGCGCAACGCCGGCGAGGGGCCCGGCGGCGCCGAGTCCGGTGACGGCGGTGAGCCAGGCGCCGAGCAGAAAGCCGCCGCCGACCCGCGCCGCGAACAAGATGGAATAGCGCCCTGGCCGCTGCTCGGCGCGCAACATTTCGCCCCGCACGCCGAGGGCCGAGACGAACACCGTCATCGCCAGTCCCCAGCCGCCGGCGGTCTTGATCGCGTCGGGCAGCGGCGCCAGCCAAAGGCCGAGGACCGACAAGCCGATCACCACGGTCGTCGTGATCGCCCAGGTGCGCACGACGGTCGCGGTCTGGCGCGCAGCCCAACCCTTCGCCACGGCGCGCACCCGGAAGCGGTAGGCGGCCGCCTCGACCCAGGTCAGCGTCAGCGTGTGCAAGAGCATCACCGCCGCCAGCACCAGGGCGTAGCGCCCGTAGGCTTCGGCCCCGAGCAGCCGCGTATAAACGACGACGCCGCCGAAGGCGGCGAGCGCCGCCGCGGCTTGCACGGGCAAATAGGCGAGAAGACTGCGGGACAGGGTCAAGGCGCGGGCCGGATTCGCGAATCAGTTGCGCAAGTCTAGCAAGCCGCATGCTTGTCGAAGGTTAAGCGGTCTGAATGAGCACCAGCGCCGCGACCAGGACCGCCGCCGCCGCGCTTCGCCGGACGCCGAAACTCTCCTTGAACACGACCGCGCCGATCAAGGCCCCGAAAAGCACGCCGGTCTCCCGCAAGGCCGCAATTTCGGCCACCGCCCCGAGCCGCAGGGCGTAGAGGTTGAGCGTATAGGAGCCGACCATGAGGAGCACGCAGGCTGCCGAAATCCGCCATTCGCGGCGCACGAGGGCGGGCAGCGCCCGTCGCCGCTTGGCGGCGGCGTAAAGCGGAAGCGCGGCGCCTTGGGTGATGAAAAACCACACCGCGTAGCTCGCCGCGGACGTCGCCGCCCGCACGCCGCCGGCGTCGTTGAGCGTATAAAACGCGATCATGACCGCGGTCGCCAAGGCCCAGGCGAGCGCCAGGCCGCGGGCCCCGGAGGGGCCGGCGCGAAACTGGGTCAAGGCCAAAATCACCAGCACGAAGCCGGCCACCTTGAGCGGCGGAAACGTCTCCGGAAACAGCACCGCGGCGCCGATCGCCGTCAAGGCGACGGACGAACCGCGGGCGACTGGATAGACTGCGGAAAAGTCGCCGGCCTTGTAGGATTCGATTTGGGCGACCTGGTAAACCGCGAGCAAGGCGACGCCGGCGGCGAGATGAATCCAGGCCTCGGGAGTCGGAAGCGGCACGAAAAACGCCAGCGGCGCGACCGCGGCCGCGGCGCCGAGATTCATCAGGCCGCGGCGGACGTAGCGGTCGCCGCCGATTTTCAAGAATGCGTTGAAGATGGCGTGCAAGAACGCCGATCCGATGATGAATCCGGCGGCGAGCTGCGTGTCGCTCACGCCAGCTCGGTCTCGCTGACGCCGGCGAGCGCCCGGGCGAACGCGTCGGCCGCGAACGGCCGCAAGTCGTCGATCCCTTCGCCGACCCCCGTGAAGTAGATCGGCAGGTCCGGATGCCGGTCGGCGAGGGCGACGAGAACCCCGCCTTTGGCGGTGCCGTCGAGCTTGGTCATCACCAGACCGGTGACGTCGGCCGCCTCGCGGAACGCGTGCGCCTGGGAGAGGGCGTTCTGGCCGACGGTCGCGTCGAGCACCAAGAGCACGTGGTGCGGCGCGGATTCATCGTGCTTCTTCAGCACGCGCACAACTTTCCGGAGCTCGTCCATCAGCTCGGTCTTGTTCTGCAGCCGGCCTGCGGTGTCGACGAGCAGCACGTCGGCCCCGTCCCGTTTGGCTTGGGCGTAGGCGTCGTAGACCAGACCGGCGGCGTCGGACCCGAGGTCGCGCGCGACGACCGGCACGTTCGCCCGCTCGCCCCAAATCTTGATTTGTTCGACGGCCGCGGCGCGAAACGTGTCGCCGGCGGCGAGCACGACCTTGCGGCCGTCGCGGGCCATCATCGCCGCGATCTTGCCCACCGTGGTGGTCTTGCCGGACCCGTTGACGCCGACGAACAGCACCACTTGCGGCGCCGCGCCGGAGAGGTCGAGGTCGCGTTCGTGCGGCTTCAGCGTGTCGGCCACCACCGCGGCGAGCGCGCCGCGCACGTCGGCGGCGGTGATTTCCTTGTCGAACTTATCTTTCGCCAGGGCGGCGACGACCCGACTCGCCGCGCCGGCGCCAAGGTCCGACGTGATCTGCAGGTCTTCGAGTTCTTCGAGCGTCTCGTCGTCGAGCTTGCGCTTGGTG
>JAJFFL010000227.1 GCA_021776705.1 Alphaproteobacteria bacterium | reverse complement strand
GTTCGAGGTAGAACGAAATCGGTTGCGCCGACGTCGGCCCGGCGGCGAGGGCCGCGGCGCGGGCCTCGTCCGCCTTGTCGGGGTCAAGCACGGTGATGGTGACCGAGACGTCGGCGGTGTAGCCGAGCAAGGCGTCGGGATGGACGTTTTCCACCAGCCTCTCGTCGTACTCGTTGTAGCGCTGCACGACCTGCTCGTAGTACGGCGCGACCGAGAGGTTGGAGGTGACGCGCACCGCGCCCTCGGCGATCCGGCGCACCGCTTCGGTGGCGAGCCGCGCCTTCTCGACCGCCACCTCGGAGGCCTCCTCCGCCGTCGGCGCCTTTTGCCGGAAGGTGACCGAGAACCGCGCCCGGTTCGGCGCCGCCTCGACGTAGGCGCGCCCGATCGCCTCGACCGTGCGCGTCTTCATCCAGTTCGGCGCGGACGGATCCTTCGCGGCCGGATCCGAACACGCCGCAACCAACATCAGGGCGCCGAGCGCCGCCGCAAGCTTTATCATGCCGTCCCCCAAATCCCCTTTTCAGCGCGACCTTAGCGGATGTTCAGCGCACGGCGTAGACGGCGCAGACAGTGGCGGAGACGCGTTGGGGTTCGGGATCGGCGGCGAGGGCGTAGTCGCCGGCGGATGCGATCAAGGCGGCTGCGTCGACTGCGCCAAAACTGGCGGAAAATTCATCGCGGCGGTTTCGACTGCCTGTGACCGTAATCTTCTCGCGTCCAAAGTCCTCGTAGGCCGAGGGATCGACCGGACTGCGACCGGCCGGACTCGTCAGGTAGCCGAGGCACTGGGCGTCGCCTTCTTGCACCAGGAGGGGACGGCCGAGGGACTTGCCGGTCGCCTCGGCGGCCAGGCGGGCGCGGTCTTGCGCGTCCTCGGCCGCGGCGTGGAACGCCGCGCGTTGATCCGAAGAACTGGGCTCCAGATAGAAGTAGATCTGATCGGCGTAGGTGGGACTCGCCGCCAGGGCCGCGCCGCGCGCGCCGGTCGCACGGTCCGGATCCAGCACCGTGACATCGAGGCTGGCTGAGGCGACGTAGCCCAAGAGCGCGTCGGGATGCTCGTTCTCGACGATCTCTTCTTCGAACTCGCCGACCCGCCGGGTGATCTGTTCGTAGTAGGGCTCGACGTCGAGGTTGGAGGTGATGAGCACGTCGCCTTCGGCGATTTCGCGCACCGCCTCAGCCGTCGTCTTGGCGCGCTCGATCACGATCGCCGACGCTTCGGCGCTGGTCGGCGCCTTTTCCTCGAACGTCACGGAAAACCGCGCCCGGTTCGGCGGCACTTCAATGTACGCCCGACCGATCACCTCGATCGACGGACCCGACGCCCATTCCGGCAGCCGCCCGTCGCGGGTGCGGTCTTCGCCACATCCCGCCAACACCGCCGCTGCGCACGCTGCCGCCGCAAGCCTCTTCATTTTCGCCCCCAGATGCCTTACCTGCGCTTGATCCTAGTCCAATCACCGAGGGCCGTCTTCCCGTGACGTCGAACGACAAAGCCGCGCGCTACGCCGAGGTGGGCCGGGAGATCGCCGCGGTGATCGCCGGCGAGCCGAACGCGATCGCGCGCTACGCCACCGCGGCGTCGTTGCTGGCCAACGCTTTCGCGCCGCGCTTCTTCTGGGTCGGATTCTACGTCGTCGATCCGGACAAGCCGGAGGAGCTCGTCGTCGGTCCCTACCAGGGCGCCCTCGGCTGCCTGCGCCTCCCGTTCGGCAAGGGCGTGTGCGGGACCGCGGCGGCGACCCGCGAGACCCAACTCGTCGCCGACGTGCACGCGTTCCCCGGCCACATCGCCTGCGACGCGCGCTCGAACTCCGAGATCGTCGTGCCGGTGCTGGACGGCGCCGGAAAGCTCGCCGCCGTGCTCGACGTCGATTCCGCCGATCCCGCCGCCTTCGACGACGTCGACCGCGAAGGGCTGGAGGCGATCTGCCGCGACTTGCTGAAGCCTTAGCGGCGGTCGAACCGCGCCGTCATTCTGAGCCCAGCGAAAAATCTCGGAGCGGGTTTCCGCGTGCTTGATTCCGAGATCCTTCGCCGGCGGCTCAGGATGACCGTGCGACGTCGCCTTACGGCTCCGGCGTCGGCGCCAGGGCGCGTTCCCAGAAGCTCATCATCGTGGTCATCAAGTGCTTGCGCCGCGGGGTGCCGCGGATGCCGTGGCGCTGACCGGGATAGACCATGACCTCGAACGGGATGTTCGCCTCCTGCAGCTTCGCCATCACACGAGTCGAGTTGTCGAAGGTGACGTTGTCGTCGGCCATGCCCTGAATGAGCATGAGCTTGGATTGGGCGATGTTCTCCAGGTAGGGGAAGACCGAACCGTTCTCGTAGCCGTCCGGATTCGATTCCGGCGTCTCCATGTAGCGCTCGGTGTAGCCGGTGTCGTACAGCGACCAGTCGGAGACCGGCGCGCCGGCGATCCCGGCGGCGAAGTCGCCCGGCGCCTGGCCGAGCAGCATCAGCGTCATGTAGCCGCCGTAAGACCAGCCGAAGACGCCGACCCGGCCGCCGTCGACGTAGTCGAGGCTCTTGAGGTGTTCGAGGCCGACGAGCTGGTCGCGGACCTCGACCTGGCCCATCGCCTTGTGCAGATGCGCCTCGAAGGCGTGGCCGCGGTTGTAGGAGCCGCGGTTGTCGATGCGGAACACGACGAAGCCCTGCTGGGCGTAGAACTGGTCCGTCGTCCCGGTGAAGCCGCGGTCGACGGTTTGGGCGTGCGGGCCGCCGTAGACCAGGTGCAGCGCCGGGCACGGGGATTCGGCGGTGCAGTGATCGGGCTTCAAGATTGAATAGTGCAGCGCCGTGCCGTCCTCGGCGTCGACCGTGCCGAACTGCGGCGTCTTGTGGCGCGCCAAGTACGGAAAGTACGGGTGGTCTTCATCGACCGCGTTCTCTTCGATCCAGCGGACGCGTTCGCCGGCGGCGTCGTAGAGCGCGACTTGCCGCGGCTGCGTCGGGTCGGAGTAGCTGCCGATGAAGCCGGACGCGCCGTCTGGCATCGTGACGCCCCAGGAGCCGCCGGCGGCGGTGATGCGCTCCGCCTCGGCGCCGTCGGACTCGTAGGCGGCGGCGTAGAGATGAGTCTCCAGCACCGTGTCCTTGTTGGCGGTGAAAAAGACCCGGCCCGCGGCCTCGTCGACGCCTTCGAAGGCCTTCACGACCCAGTCGCCGGAGGTCACTTGGCGGACCAGGGTTCCGTCGGCGGCGTAGAGGTAGATGTGGCGGAAGCCGTCGCGTTCAGACAGCCACAAGAAGCGGTCGCCGCCGTCGATCGCCTTGGCGTCGCCGGTGATGTTGATCCACGCCTCCGCGGTCTCGGTGAACAAGGGCGCGGTCGCCCCGGTTTCGAGATCGGCCGCGAGCACGTCGAGCACGGTCTGGTCGCGGTTCAGGCGCTGGACGATCAACCGGTGCGTGTCGCCGAGCCATTGGACGCGCGGGATGTAGACGTCGGTGTCGTCGCCGAGGTCGATCTCGACGTCGGAGCCGGACTCCAGGTCGCGCACGAACAGACGCGTCGTCGCGTTCGGCCGGCCGGCGCGCGGGTAGCGTTGCGGCACGACGTTGACGTCGTCGGCGGAGATGTCGAATCTCTCGATGACGTCGACAGGGGACTCGTCGATCCGGGTGTAGGCGAGGTAGCGGTCGTCCTTGGACCACCAGTAGCCGGTGAAGCGGTTGTACTCCTCCTGCATCACGAATTCGGCGACGCCGTTGGAGATCAGGCCCTCGCCGCCGGTCGTGAGTTCGATTTCCGCGCCGTTCTGCAGATCGTAGGCGAACACGTCCTGGTCGCGGACAAAGGAGACATAGCGGCCCGACGGCGAAATCCGCGGGTCGGTCTCGAACGCCTCGGTTTCGGTGATGCGGCGCGCCTCGGGGTCGTCGCCGACGGTGACGTAAAAGACATCGCCGCCAAGCGGCACGAGAACCGCCGCGCCGCTTTCGTCCCACTGGTAAGAGATGATGCCCTCAGCGGAGACGCGCATGCGTTCGCGCCTCGCCTTTTCCTCTTCCGAGAGTTCGCCCTCGTCGGGGACCAGGACCCGGCTGTCGACAAGCATCCGTTCGGCGCCGGTCGCGGCGTCGTAGGCCCACAGGTCGAGGACGTTGGAGTCGTCCGTCTTGCCCTTGAGAAAGGTGACGAGCGTTCCGTCCGGGGAAAACTTCAGCGACCGCGGCGACTCGCCGCTGAGCGACGGGTCGTCGTAGAGGCGGTCGATGGTGAGGCGCGGGGCGTCCTGGGCCCCGGCGGCGGCGGCGAGGCTGCAAACCAATGCGGCCGCGGCGGCCGCGCGTGAAAGCGTCATGAGAATCCCTCCCGTGTCGGGAGGCACAGTGGCCGGACTGACGCGGATTGAAAAGTCCCGCGGGCCGCGACGCCTCACTCGGCCGGCAGGCCCGGGATGCCGCCGCCGCCAAGCGGAAACGCGGCGTCGGCGGCCTTCAGGTCGCCGGCGATCGGTTCGACGTAGCCGCCGAGGCACTGGCCGAGAAAGGCCTCAAGCAGGGCCCGGTAGGCCATCCAGTTGCGGTCTTGCTTCTCGAACAGCGCCAGGACGCCGGCGCCGCCGGCCGCCTGCACTTCCGCGACGGCCGCGCGCGCCGCCGCGATCTGGCGAGCGTCGTCGGACGCCGGCGACGCCGCCAGCATCGGCTTGCCGACGCCGCGCAGGCGTTCGGGCAGCGAGCGCGAGGCCAGGACGGCGCGCACGTCGGCGTTGCGCGGGTCGCCGAGCCGGCGGCCGATCTCCGGGCTTGGCCGCGACCCGTCCGCCGGCTCGGCCACAGCGACAAGATCGAACCACGGCGCGAATGCGGCGGCGCACCGCACCGGCTCGGTCGCCAGCGACGCCAACGCTTCATAGCCGCCGGCCCGTTCGCCGACGACCGCCACCCGTTCCGGGTCGGCGACGCCGCGGTCGACCGACCAGCGGATAGCGTCGGCGATGTCGTTTTGGATTCCGGCCCCGACTTCGCCGTCGCCGGCGTCGCGAAACGCCTTGCCGAAGCCGGGCGCGCCGCGGACGTTGACGGAGATCACGGCGTAGCCGCGGTCGGCGAGCCACTGGTGATCGGCGTGAAAGCCGTAGGCGGCGCGATCGAAGGGGCCCGGCTCAGGCAGCACCACGGCGGGCGAGGGAATTTCGGGTATGCCGTCGCCGTCCGCGTCGGCGCCCGCGGGCAGAGTGAGATAGCCGACCAGATCGGCGCCGTCGCGCGCTTGAGCGATGAACGGCGTCATCGGCGCGAGCTGGCGCTTCTTGGTCAGTTCGGGCCGAATCTCGAACAACCGCGTCACCGCGCCGGTGTCGACGTCGACCTGGTAGTAGACGGCCGGGTTGGTCGGCGAATAGCCGGCGACGATCCAGCGGCTGTCGTCGACGGTGCGGCTGAGCACCACGAACGCTTCCTCGGCCACTCCGCGTTCGATCACGCGCAGGGCGTTGTCGGCCCGGAGGGTCAAGGGAATCCATTCCACCCCGAGGCGCTCCACGACGACGGCGTCGGCTTGAAACGTGGTCGGGTGGAACAGCACGTCGACGACGTCCGCGCCGGGCACGCCGCTGATCGGCTCAAGCTCGCCGGAGCGCAGATCGACGCGAACGAGGGCGGCGGCGTCGCGCCCGCGGCTGTCGAGGGCGTAGACGCCGCGGTTCGTGCCGTCGAATCCGAGAACGCGGGAGACGCCGGGCTCCGCCGGCGACAGGGCGTCGAATCGGCGCCAGGCGCCGTTCTCAAGCGCATAGATCTCGTCCGCGCCGTCTGCGGCCGGCTTGACGGCGAGGCGCAAGTTGAGGCCGTGGTCGAAGATGAATCGGCGGAAGCCGTCGGTGTTCTTGAAGATTCGCTCTTGCCGGCCGGTGAACAGGTTGACGCGGTAGAGATCCGTCACGCCGGATTCGCGCGGGTCGGCGCCGACGATGACCT
>JAJFFL010000226.1 GCA_021776705.1 Alphaproteobacteria bacterium | reverse complement strand
CCTCGCGGACGTTCTCGCGGCGGAAGGCGGATCGCCGGCGACGTAGGTCGTCAGCCTTCGAGCTCCAACACGCACCTCTCCCCGAGCGACGGTCGTTCGACCGTCACTCGGGAGAGAGTGGCGAAACGCGGCGCCAGCTTGCCCGCGATCCAGGCGCAGACGCGTTCCAGCGTCGGTCGTTCCAAACCCTCAAGGTCGTTAAGATAGGCGTGGTCGAGCTTCGCCTTGACGTCGTCCAATGCCGCTTTGATCTCGCCGAGATCGTGCACCCAGCCGCGGACGCTGTCCGGCGCGCCGCGCAACGTCACTTCGAGGACGAACGAATGGCCGTGCAAGCGGCCGTACTCGCCCGGCGCGTCGGGCGTCGGCAAGCGGTGCGCGGCTTCAAACGTCACCCGCTTGGTGATTTCCATCGGCGCGCGCGCGAATGTGTCGGCGTCGGTCATGGCAGTCCGATCAGCTTGTGGGTCTGCAGGCTCAGCCGCCACTGCGGCCGCTTGAGACAATACTCGGCGGCGGCGCGAATGTTGGCGTCCTGGCCCGGACCGTCCATGGGTTGAAGCAGAAACCAGCGAAAGTCCAGACCCTCGAACACGGCCGGGTCGACGCCTTTTTGGGGGTAGACGAACTTCAATTCGTCGCCGCGGGTCTGGACCAGATCCGCGCCGATCTTGGGGCTAACGCAGATCCAATCGAGGCCTTCCGGCGCCGGCAGCGTTCCGTTGGTTTCGACCGCCACTTCGAAGCCTTGGGCGTGCAACGCCTCGATCAGCGAAGGGCCGAGCTGCAGCAGCGGCTCGCCGCCCGTGCACACGACCAGGCGCGCGCCGCCGGCGTCGCTCGGCCACGCCCCGGCCACGGCGCGGGCGAGCCCCGCCGCATTCGGAAACTTGCCGCCGCCAGGTCCGTTGGTGCCGAAAAAGTCGGTGTCGCAAAAATCGCAGATCGCCGTCGCGCGGTCGCGCTCCAGGCCCGACCACAAGTTGCAGCCGGCGAACCGCAGAAACACCGCCGGCCGGCCGGTTTGCGCGCCTTCGCCCTGAAGCGTGAAGTAGATCTCTTTGACGGCGTAGGTCACGGCGCTTCGCAACGCTCCTGCATGAACGCCGCCCACCCTTTCGCACGCAGGTCGCACGCCGGGCAATCGCCGCAGCCGTAACCCCAAGCGTGGCGTTCTCCGCGTTCGCCGCGGTAGCACGTGTGGGTGTCTTCGACGATCAGGTCGATCAGCGCCGGCCCCCCGAGCGCGTCCGCAAGTTCCCAGGATTGCGCCTTGGTTAAATGCATCAGCGGCGTCTCAACCGCGATGTCCTGTCCCAAACCGAGCGCCAGGGCGCGCGCCATCGCCTGCACGGCGTCGTCGCGGCAATCCGGGTAGCCGGAGTAATCGGTCTGGCACATGCCGCCCACCAGGACGCCGAGGTCGCGGCGGTAGGCCACGGCGGCGGCGGCGGCGAGGAACATCAGGTTGCGCGCCGGCACGAAAGTTGTCGGCAGGCCCGACTCGTCGATCGCGATTTCGACCTCCGACGTCATGGCCGTGCCGCCGATGGCGCCGAAGCCCGTGAGGTCGACCAGGTGATCGTCCCTGAGCTTGCCGGCCCAGTCCGGAAACCCCTTGGTGACGGCGGCGCGGAACCGCCGCCGCGCGTCCAGCTCGACGGCATGGCGCTGGCCGTAGTCGAAGCCGACCGTCTCGACGCGGGAAAAGCGCTCAAGCGCCCAGGCGAGGCAGGTGGCGGAGTCCTGGCCTCCGGAAAACAAGACGAGGGCGGCGTTCGGGTCGAGCATGGCGTTTCTTTCGCTGCCGGGCGCGCGCGTCTATAACGCCGCCAACCGGAGGTGACCATGTCCGAAGAACGTCTTGTTTACACAACCTGGCCGAACGCCGAAGCCGCCGCCGCCGCCGCGCGCACCCTCGTCGAGGAGCGCCTCGCCGCCTGCGCCAACGTTTTGCCGGGGGCGATGTCCGTTTTCTGGCACGACGGCGAGGTGCAATCCGAGCCTGAAGCCGTCATGTTTTTGAAGTCGACCGTCAAGCGAATGCGGGCGCTGAAGGAGCGCATCGTCGACCTCCACCCCTACGACCTGCCGGCGATCGTCGCCCTCGAGATCGACGAGGCGCGGTCGCACCTCGAATACCTCGACTGGATTCGAGCCGAGACGCAGGTGCACTGACCCGGCGATCAACGCGCGAACAGGACGCTGGCGCCGTTCGGCCGGTCGCTGGACACGTGATGGACGAGGATGTCTTGCTTGCCGTCGCCGTTCATGTCGGCCAGCCAAATGTTGCGTTCGTCGTCGGGGAGATCGACCGCCACGACCCGCGATTCGTCGGCGAACAGCCCAGGTCCCGCCGTCCCGTACCGGAGATTCATTTGATCGTGGCGTCGCCCGACCAAGAGATCGTGGCGGCCGTCGCCGTTCACGTCGCCGAGCAGCACCGCAGGAAAGAAAACCCCTCCGCCAGCCGGACGGCCGGACGGGCGAACCTTGATCCGCGAGGCGGCGTCGCCGGCGAGAACGCGATGAGCTTCAAGATTCATCGCGATCGATCCGGCGAGCATCGCCCGGCTCATACCGCCGAGGCCGACGGCGACGTCCCCGAACAGAACGTCGACCTGCCCGTCGCCGTCAAAGTCTTCCCAACGGCGAAACGCGTAGCCCCAAGCCTCCATGCCGCCCGTCGTTCCTTGCGGCCGGATCGTTGCGCCGACGGCGGCGTCGAACGCGACGCCGTCGGGCGTCGCGGCGCCGGACCGAACCTCGTAGACGCTGCGCTGCTTGGCGAGGCTTCTACCTGAGTACGTCAAGGTCGTGAGATCGGCGATTCCGTCTCCGTTCACGTCGCGCAGCGATTCGAGGACCGTGCGCTCGGTTTGTTCGCCGGATCCGAAGATGATGGAGAGAGCGCCGGAGTCGCTGTAGTCGAACAGGCGGGAATAGGCGCCGTCCGACGCGATCGGCGCGTCCAGGCGCCACGCCCGCGGCTCCAGGTCGAATCGGCCTTGGTCGTCCTGAAGATGGACCTCCAAGCGGTCCTGGTTCCAGAACGCCAAATCCGTTCGGCCGTCCAGATCGCGGTCGACCGTGTGGACGCGGCTCAGATACCACGAAAGGGTCATCGGCGTGACACCGACGTCGCGGTAGCTGCGCGCTTCGTCAACGACGACGTGGTCGAGAAACGGCTCCGCGGGACCGAGTTTCACGGCGTCGGCGAACGATCCGCTGTCCAGTTGAGTTGATATCCAAAAACCCTCGGGGCCCGGCGCCACGAAGTCGTCGCGGCCGTCGCCGTTGATATCCTTCGCGATGTCGACGTGCGGAATTCCGCCGTCGGCCCCGGCATCGAATTCGAAGGGTATCTCCACCAGCACGCCCGACGCCGACGTATCCAGGTCGATCCAATTCATGCGCCCCGGCTCATAGGTGACCAAGCGGTCGCGACCGTCGACGTTCACCACGTCGACGAACACGACGTCGTCGCGCAACGGAGTCTCGCGCGCGAGTTCCCAGGCGGCGCCGTTGAATGCGTAGACGCGCAACATCCGCGCGTCCTCTTCATCGACGTTGATGACCGCGAGATCGGCGGTCGCGCCGTCGAGAAAGCGACCCTGCAAAATCGTCTGATGTTTCGCTGAACCTAGATCGACGTCATGCCGGTCGAAGAGTTCATCGTCGAACTCGACCGCGGCGGACGTCGCGCACGCGCCCAAGGCGGTCGCCAACCCGAGCCACAGATATCGAAGCCGTCGGCTGATTGCGGGGACTTCAGCGCGTAGCTTGGCGGCCATTTCGCGGATTGAGTCGTCGTGCAGCGGCGTGGGAGCGTTCATGGGCCTGTGCTCCGAATTTGAACGTCGTTCAACATAACACGGAGCGGTAGACCGAAGCCCGGGATTTACGGCGTTCGAATCCCGGTCGACTTTGTCTCGCTAGCGTGACCCGCGCGGTATTGGAGTCCGCAGCGGATTGTAGGGAGCCGGCAGAAAAAAAGCCCGCGGCGAACCGCGGGCTTTTCTGTTGCGACCCGACCTCGGCCTACCAGATTTTCACCCGGTCCTCCGGCGCGATAAAGAGCGCGTCGTCTTCGGTCACGTCGAACGCCGCGTACCAGGCGTCCATATTGCGTACCGGGCCCTGGGCGCGCACGTCGCCTGGGCTGTGCGAGTCCGTGGCCAGTCGATTGATCAGCGCTTCGTCGCGAATCTTACCGCGCCACACCTGCGCCCAGGCCATGAAGAACCGCTGGTCGCCGGTGTAGCCGTCCAGAACCGGCGGCTCCCCGCCGTCGAGCGACAGCTTGTAGGCTTCATAGGCCATCGCCATGCCGCCGTTGTCGCCGATGTTTTCGCCCAGCGTCAGCTTGCCGTTCACGCGGTGGCCCGGAAGCGGCTCGAACTCGTCGTACTGGGCCGCGAGCCGGCCTGTGCGGGCTTCGAACGCCGCCTTGTCGTCCGCCGTCCACCAGTCGCGCAACACGCCGTCGCCGTCCGATTTCGCGCCTTGGTCGTCGAAACCGTGGCCCATCTCATGCCCGATCACGGCGCCGATGCCGCCGTAGTTGACCGCCGGGTCGGCGACGAGATCGAAAAACGGCGCTTGCAGAATCGCCGCCGGAAACACGATTTCATTGCGCGTCGGCGAGTAGTAGGCGTTGACGGTTTGCGGCGTCATGCCCCACTCGGTTTCGTCGACCGGCCCGCCGACCTTGGACAGACTGTCCTCCCAGTTCCAAACCCGCGCCGCCTTGACGTTGGCCATCAGGTCGCCCTCGACGATCGTCATCGCCGAATAATCCTCCCAGACGTCCGGGTAGCCGACTTTCGGCGTGAACTTGGCGAGCTTGTCGTGCGCCTGAACCTTGGTGTCCTCGCCCATCCAATCGAGTTCGTCGATCCGCATGCCGAGGGCGGTGCGGAGGTTGTCGACGAGCCGCTCCATTTCCGCCTTCGCTTCCGGCGGGAAATGGCGCGCCACGTATTCCTTGCCGACCGCGAACCCGAGGTAGCCGTTGACCAGCGTCACGCCGCGCTTCCAACGTTCGCGCTGCTCCGGCTGGCCGTTCAACGTGCGGCCGAAGAAGTTGAAGCTCGCCTCGTCGAACGCCGCCGGCAGGTACTGGGCGTTGTTGCTGAGCGTGTGGAAGGTGGCGTAATCCTTCAGGGTCTGTAGGTCGGTCTCAGCCCACGTCGCCGCCAATTTCGGCATTGCGTCTTTGGTGGTCACGACCAGGTAGTCGGTTTTCGCCGCGCCGCTTTGATCGAACGCGGCCGACCAATCGTAGCCCGGCGCATAGGTTTCGAGCTCCGCCAGAGTCATCTTGTTGTACGTCAGGTCGCGGTTGCGGCGCTTGACCCGGTCCCAGTGACTCTCGGCGAGATTGGTCTCGAACGCCATGATCGCGTCGGCCTTGGCGTCGGCGCCGTCGACGCCGGCCAGCGTCAGCATTTCGGCGACGTGGGCCACGTAGGCGGCGCGGATGGCCGCGAAGCGATCGGCGTCGTTGAAGTAGTAGTCTCGATCGGGAAGCCCCAGGCCGGCTTGGCCGACGTAGAACGAATAGCGGTCGGGGCTCTTGGAATCGACGTTCAGGAACATCCCGAAGATGTCGTTCGACGCGACACCCGGAGAGTTGATGATGCGCGTCAACGCTTCGCGGCTGTCCGCCGCGGCGATGGCGTCGAGTTCGTCCTGGACGGCGGCGAGCCCGCGCGCCTCGATCGCGCCCGCGTCCATCCAGTTGTTGAACATGTCTTTGATTTTCTGAGCTTCGGTTCCCGAGGCGTGTTCGCCGGCGGCGATGTCTTCGATGATCGCCTTGACGCGCTCGTCGGAATTTTCCCGCAACGCGTCGAACGAGCCGTAGCGCGAACGGTCGGCGGGGATTTCATTGGTGTCGATCCAGGCGCCGTTGACGTAACGGTTGAAGTCATCGCCCGGGTCCGCGGTCGCGTCCATGGCGGTCAGATCGACGCCCCACGCGCCCAAAACAGGTTCGGTCGGAAGATTGGACGAGGCGGCGACGTCGGCGTGCGGCGTGCCCAAAGCGGAACACGCCGACAGCGCGATCGCCCCGGCGCCGGCCAAGAGAATGTGGCGCATGGAAATGACTCCCCTCAGAGAATATGGCGCACTTATCGATTAGCGATAAGTCGTCATAAAGCGGGAAGTCGCCGACCGCAACGCTTTTGCGGCCAAGGCCGGCCGGGCTGGGACGGGACTTGTCAGGCTTCGCCGAACGCCCGCGTCCAGCCCCGCGATACCGGCTTGATCAGATAGCTCAGCAACGACTTCGAGCGGCCTTGAATGTCCGCCTCCACGGTCATGCCGGGCAACACCTTCAAGCCGTAGCGCGGGTCGCCGAAATGGTCGCGCTGCAAGGCCACGTCGACGCGGTAGTACGGGCCCGACTCCTCGGTTTGGAACGTCGACGGCGAGATCCGTTCGACGACGCCCGGCAGGGCGCCGAACGTGGCGAAATCGAACGCGGCGACGCGGACCTTCACCGGCCCGCCGACCTTGACCAACGCGATGTCGCGCGGCGCGACACGGGCGGAGACGATCATGCGGTCGCCGATCGGCACGATCTCCAGCAACGGCGCGCCCGGCGCGACCACGGAGTTGACGCTCTTGACCTGCAACCGAGTCACCACGCCGTCCACCGGCGCCGTCACGTCGAGGCGGGCCAGTTGGTCGCGGGCTTCGTCGACGGCGGCGTCGATTTCGGCGAGCTCGGCCATCAATTCGGTCGTCGTCTTCAGGGCTTCGGAGCGGCTGACGGCCTCGAATTCGTCGCGGCGCAAGCGCGCCACCGTCAACTGCTCATGCGCGACTTTGCGCTCGGCCTCGAGGGTGACGAGATCACGGCGCGCCGACACGGCGCGGATGCGGGCGTTGTTGAGCCGGTCGCGAGTCGACACGCCGCGGCGAAAGAGGTCCTCCTGCAACCGGCGCTCTTCTTCGGCGAAATCACTTTCTTCCTTGGCCACGCCGAGTTGATCCGCCAGCGACGCGATGCGCGCTTCCGACTCGGCGATCTGGGCGTCGGCGACACGCAGACGCACGACTTTCTCGGACGAGCGCGCGCGAAGAAACTCGGTCTGCTCAAGCACCTGGTCGGCGTTGCCGGCGTCGGCGTCGCCCGGGAACGAGGCGCGGCCCTCGATCGCCATTTCGCGCGCGATCGACAGACGCAGCCCGTCGCGGCGCGCGATCAACTGTTCGAGCTTGGCGCGGGCGGACGCCGGTGCGAGGCGCAGCAGCACCTGGCCGCGCGTCACCACTTCGCCGTCATCAATTAGAATGTCTTCGATGATGCCGCCTTCCAGATGCTGAACGGCGACGACGTCGCCCAAGGGCTCGATCGCGCCGACAGCCCGCGCGACTTCGTCGACACGGGCGATCGCCGACCACACGAGAGCGATGAACGTCAGCGCCGCCAAGCTCATGATCACGCGCGACGGCGTGATCGGCGGATTCGATTCCTCCAGCTCCAAGCTGAGCGCCAGATCGTCGGCGCGCGGCGTGAACGCCCGGGACAGCGAGTCTTTCCACGAGGTCGTCATGTTTTCTCCCCGCCGGTGACAGCGTTTTTGGCGGCTTCCAGCACCGCTTCTGCCGGGCCGACAGCCTTTACGGCGCCGTCGGCGACGATGGCGACGGAGTCGGCCAAGCGCAGGTAGCGCGGCCGGTGCGTCACCAAGATCACCGTCTTGCGGCCTTTCAGGTCGAGCAGCAGATCGACGAGCATCGCTTCGCCGTCGTCGTCGAGCGACTGTTCGGGTTCGTCGAGCAGCAGCACGTCGGACGGGCGCACCAGAGCGCGCGCGATCGTCAAACGGCGCGCAAAGCCGCGTGGCACGCGCGCCGTGGTTTGATCGCCGATTCGGGTGTCGAGCCCCTTGGGCAGCGAGTCGATGTAGTCGTGCAGGCGGGTGGCGCGCAGAGCGTCGAAAATGTCCGCGTCGCTCGCCATCGGGTGGCTGAGCAGCAAGTTCTGACGGATCGTGCCGTGAAACAGCCGCGTCTCCTGCGGCGCGTACGAAATCGATCGGCGCAACGTCCGCACGTCGATCTGGCGCACGTCCACTCCGTCGAGGAACACTTGGCCGGACTGCGGCGGATAGAGGCCGAGCAGCACTTTGAGCACGCTCGACTTTCCGGCGCTTGAGCGGCCGGTGATGCCGAACAGCTGGCCCGGCTCCACGTCGAAGCTGACGCCGAGCAGCGCCGGCGCGTTGGCGGCGGTGTAGCGGAGGCTCACCTTGTCGAAGCGCACGGCGCCGGTGGATCCCGGCCGGCGCAAATCTCGGGTGACGGTGCGGAACTCTTCGCGCAATTTGAAGAACGCGTTGAGCTGCGCGATGGTGGTGCGGACGCGCGCGATCTTGGCCGCCGCGAGCGCCGCCGTCTGCACCGGCGCCAAAAGCCGCCAGGCGAGCGCCATGCAGGCGATCAAGGCGCCGACGCTCATCGCTCCGTCGAGAACCCGAGACGCGCCCCAGGCGAGAATCGTCAGGGCCGACAAATTGAGCACGAAGCTCGCCGACGCTTCCAGCATCACCCCGTGACGTTGCAGGCGCTGCTGCAGCGCGCAGTCGCGGGCCGATAGATGCCGAAAGCGTTCGCTCCACTCGCCTTCGACTCGGGCGGCGGCGAGGTTTTCACGATGCATGACGGTTTCGACGACGAGGTTTTGCTTTTCGGCCCGCGCCTGACCGGCTCGGCGCTCCAATTCCTTGCCGCGCTCGCGCCAGACGACCGCGAGAACGCCGAGGACCGCCGCGGCGGCGACCGGAATCAGCGCCAGCGGCCCGCCGATGACGGCGAGCACGGCGAGCACCAGCAGCGAGAACGGCGCTTCAACCATCGTCGAGGCCAGGGGGCCGGTGAAGAAATCGCGAAGCGTCTCGAATTCCTTCAAGCGCGAGATTTGGGTTGATACGGCGGCGCGTTCGGATTGCGTCAGCGGCAAGCGCAACAACTTCTTGAAGCTCTCGGCGCCGACGATGTAGTCAAACCGGCCCGCCATCCGCGACAAGACCCGCGCCTTGACCAGACGCGCCGCGATGTCGCCGGAGAGGATGACCGCGACTCCGACCACGAGCATCGGCAGCATGCCGGCGGCGCCGCGCCCGATGACGCGGTCGTAGACGACCATCACGAACACCGGCACCAGAATCGCGAACAGGCTGGAGACGAACGACGTCAGCGTCAGCGTCGCGAGGGAGGCGGAGAACCGGCGCCAAAGTTGATCGAACCACTCCCCCGTCCCGGCCGCGCGGTCGGCGGAGTCGATCTTGGAGATCACAAAGGCCCGCCCCGCGGCGGTCAGAGCGGCGTCGCCGACGCGTTGGAACTCGCCGTCGACCCATTCAAGATATCCGCCCGCCGGGTCTCCGATCAGAAGATGCGGCATGTTTTCGTCGTCGACGAACACCGTCGGCCCGAGTCGCGAGTCGATGTCGCCCAGCCGGTCGACGCTCTCGTGAGTGCGGTAGCCCAACGCGGCGAGCGCGTTTCGAAGGTCCGTGAGATCGAAGTCGTCGGCGAAGTACGGCAGCGCTTCGCGCAACTCTCCGGCCTCGCCGCGCCAGCCGAGCGCCGCGAGCAAGGGCGCCAGCAGACGCGCCGGACGGTCGCCGCGCTGAAGCGCCGGCATGATCTCCATCGCCTCGCGCAACGCGTCGACGCGGGCGGTTGTGACAGGCGCGCCGATCATGCCGCCTTCTCCTTCGCGGACGTCGGCGCGCCGCCGTCAAATCCGCGAAGACGACGGGCGACGCCGGCTTCCAGCGCGTACACGGCGTCGCACGCGGCCAAGTACGAGGGCCGCGCGGTCGCGACCACGATCGTGCGCCGGCGTTGCATGGACTTGAGAAGCTCCAGCACGCGCACGTCGCTTTCGAAGTCCAGGCTGCGGTTGGCTTCGTCGAACAGGATAAGGCCGGCGTCGTCGACCAAGCCGCGCGCGATCATCACACGTTGCTCGACGCCAGGCGGAATCGTCGGCAGATCGCCGCCGCCGACCTGGGTGTCGAGACCGCGCGGAAGGCCGGAAATGTAATCGGCGAGGCCGACCGCGTCGATCGCCGTCAGCGCCCGGTCTTCAAATTCGCCTTCGCGGAAGAGAGCGACGTTTTCGAGAATCGAGCCGGCGAACAGGCCGCCGTCTCCGGTGATCAAGGCCGGAGCCAAGGCGCTCAAGTCGAGCGCCTCCTGGCCGTCGACGACGATGCGCCCCGCCGTCGGCGTCGCGGCGCCCGAGAGCAGCCGGAAGAGTGTCGACTTGCCGGCGCCCGTCGGCCCGGTGACGCCGACCATGGCGCCGGCCGGGATCAACATGGTGACGCCGCGCAAGGCAGGCCCGTCGCCGTGCTCGTAGGCGAAATGGACGTCGTCGAGGTAGAGCTGCGGCGGCGCGGCGCTCGGCCGGCGGACGATCGGCGCCGCTTGAACTTCAGGCGTCGCGCGGGCGGCCAGGCGTTCCTGAGCCTGCTCGACCAATTGATAGCGCGTCCACAGCGACACCGCGCGAGCCACAGGCTGGAGCATCCGCCCGGTGAGCATCGACGTCGCGGCGAGCGCCCCGATCGTCAACTGGCCGTTGAGGGCGAACACCGCTCCGGCCGCGACGATGACGGCGCTGGCGCTTTGGGCGACGAAGGCGGTGCCGGCGTGAGCCAGTCCGGTGACCAAAGCGACACGCTCGGTGTCGAAAGCCGACGCGGTCTGCAGCCGTTCGTAGCGCCGGGTGAGGCCCGACTCCAGCGCCAGCGCCTTGGCCGTGTGCATGCCGCCGATGACCTCGAACAGGAAATCGGAGCGACGTCGATCGGCTTCGCGTTGGTCGTCAGCGACGCGGGAGAGTTGCTTCGAGATCAACCAGATCATCACGAACACGCCGCCCAACAACGCGACCGGCACGACGGCGAGAGGCCCGGCGATGACGAAGATCAAGACCAAGGCGGCCGCGGCGAACGGCAGATCGATGGCGGCGGCGGCGGTCGGGCCGTAGTAGAAGTCCTTCACCCGGGCGAGATCGGTGAAGCGCTCGATGGCTTCCGAGCCGCCGCCCGCGGTGCGGTCCTCGCCGCCGGCCAGGGTTTCGGCGAACAGCCGTCGGCCTTCGGCGTGTTCAAACCGCGCCGCCGCGTCGGCCTGAACCGCGCCGCGCAAGACTCGGAAAGCGAACTCCAGCGTCAGCGCCACGGCGACGAACAGGGTCAGGAAGGCCAACGTCGACAAGGCTTGGGAGCGCAGCACCCGGTCGTAGACCTGCAACACGGCGATCGGCATGGCGAGGCCGACCACGTTGACGCACACGGTCGCGACCACGACGTCGCGGCCGAGCGCTTCCCGCGCTCGTCTGACCAAAGGATTCAGCCGCTGTTTCACCTGTCGACGCCCGCCCAACACATTCATCCAAGGATCAACTGTGGGTCGGGCCGCTAAAATTTTCCTAAAGACCGTGACGATTTGGAAGTCAAACGGCATTCATAAGTCATTAATCTTACTAGCAAAAATTCGTCTTAAATCCGATCGCGTTAAGCCCGCGCGCACCGCCGTGAGCCCAAAAAGGCCGAAGCTAGAAGCAATACGGCCGCACGCTCATGAGCGACGACAACACGTATCCCAGCGCACCTCGCGGAACCCGCGATTCCGAACTCGAGAAGCTGCGCCTGGCCGAACTCCAGGACGACGCGGCGCGCCGCAAGTCAGACGACGACGATCCGGCGACCGTGAAGTCCGGCGACGCCAAGGACTCGTCCGACACGGCCTATATGCAAAACGCCCACTACGGCGGCTTGAGCGTCGATGAGACCGCGCACGGGTCGGAGCGGTCGCCGGCGGACGCGGTCTCGCCGTCGGGCGGCGGCGCGGCGGCGGTCCCCCGCGCCGCGGCGGGATCCGGCCAGGCCGACACGCCGGTCGCCGTCGAGCACCAGCCGTTCGCGTTCGAGGCCGCCAGCTTGTTCCCGCTCGACGCCGTCCGCGGCGGCGGCGGCTATGTGGTCGAGGGTCCCGATTGGTTGTCGATCGATCCGGCCACCGGCGCGCTCTCGGGCGCTCCCGGCGACGACGATGTCGGCCTCGTCGGCGTCACCGTGGTGTTCACGACGCCGAACGGCGAAACCTTCGAATCAGAGCTCACGGTCACCGTCGACAACGTCAACGACGCGCCGGTCGTCACCGCGATCGAAGCTCAGTCAACGCTCGAGGACCAGGCTTTCGCCTTCGACGCGTCCGTTCACTTCACCGACGCGGACCCCGGCGACACCTTGACCTACGACGTCGACGGCCCAGACTGGCTGGTCATCGATCCGATCACCGGCGAGCTTTCCGGAACTCCGGACAACGACGACGTCGGCGCGATCGACGTCACGGTCACCGCCACGGACCAAACCGGCGCTCAGGTCTCGACGACGTTCACGCTCACGGTGCTCAACGTCAACGACGCCCCGACCGTCACCGCGGTCGCGCCGCAGTCGGTCGACGAAGACGAAGCGTTTTCCTACGACGCGTCCGCCCACTTCGACGATGTCGATGTCGGCGACGTGCTGGCCTATTCCGTCGAGGGTCCCGACTGGTTGGTCATCGACCCTGTCACCGGCGAGCTCTCGGGCACGCCCGACAACGGCGACGTCGGCGCGGTTCCGGTGACGGTCACGGCCACCGATCTGGCCGGCGAAAGCGTTTCGACCGCCTTCACGTTGACGGTCGACAACGTCAACGATGCGCCGACGGTCACCGCCGTCGCGCCGCAGTCGGTCGACGAAGACGAAGCGTTTTCCTACGACGCGTCCGCCCACTTCGACGATGTCGACGTCGGCGACGTGTTGGCCTATTCGGTCGAGGGTCCCGACTGGTTGGTCATCGACCCTGTCACCGGCGAACTCTCCGGAATTCCGGACAACGGCGACGTCGGGCCGGCTCAAGTCACCGTCACCGCGACCGATCTCGCTGGCGAAAGCATCTCGACGGTCTTCACGCTGACCGTTGACAACGTCAACGATGCGCCGACGGTGACGGCCGTCGCGCCGCAGTCGGACGACGAAGACGCCGCGTTCACTAACGACGCGTCCGCCCACTTCGACGATGTCGACGCCGGCGACGTGCTCGCCTATTCCGTCGAGGGACCTGATTGGCTGGTGATCGATCCGGTGACCGGCGAACTCTCGGGCACGCCGGACAACGGCGACGTGGGTCCGGCTCAAGTGACCGTCACGGCAACCGATCTGGCCGGCGAAAGCGTCTCGACCGTGTTCACGCTCACCGTCGACAACGTCAACGATGCGCCGACGGTGACGGCCGTCTCCGACATGTCGTCGGCTGAGGACGCCGCCTTCTCTTACGACGCGTCCGCCCACTTCGACGATGTCGATGTCGGCGACGT
>JAJFFL010000225.1 GCA_021776705.1 Alphaproteobacteria bacterium | reverse complement strand
AAGTGGTCGCGCGCCGGGTGGTCGTCGAGAATTCGCACCGCGCCGCTCGCGTCGTCGCGCACCGCGACGTCGCGGTTTCCGTTCGCCGTCGTCTGCAAGACCATGCGCGTCCCGTCCGGCGACCAGGAGCCGAGGTGCTCGTCGTGCGGCGTGTCGGTCAGGGCGACGTCGACGCCGGTGTCGAGATTCAGAACCCGCAGATCCGCGTCGCCGTCGCGTTCGGAGTAGTAGGTCACGCGGCGGCCGTCGGCGGAGGCCGCCGGGGCCCCGTCCCAGCCGGCGACGTCGATCAGCTGCGCCACCTCGCCGGTCGACAAGTCGACGCGGTAGATGTCGCGGTCGCCGTCGCGGCCGGAGTCGAACACGAGCGCGTCCGGACCGGCCCAATTGGGATGGCCGCCGCCGCCGGCGGTCGGGACGCGCGCGACCGCGCCGCTCGCGACGTCGGCGATGAACAGATCCAGGGTTCCGGGGGCGTCGGACGAAAACACGATGTCGGCGCCGTCCGGCGACCACCGCGGGTAGCCCTCGAAGGTCGCCGCGTAGCGCCCGGTCCAGTCGTCCAACGCGATGCGTCCCGCCGGCGGCGGCGCGTCGGCGCTCACCATGGCGGCCATGACCGCGACCCCGCCGACTGCGGCGACGATCGCGGGCGCGTCGATTTGCATGCGGCCCGATCCCCTCGCAGACCCCGCCCCCTCTAAGTTGCGAAGTTAGCGCCGCAAATCGTCCGCCGCGACCGTCCGCGCGCAGACCGATTCGGCTTTGCGGCGACCTGATGCCGCGGTGCAACAGGTGGCGCGCGGCGAAGACGCGATTTTCTCAACTCCACTCGAAGTCGGCGCAGGCGCGGCGGGCGGCGCGCTTGAGCCCGAAACGCCGCCAGGCCCGCAGCGGAGCCCCGCGCCAGCCGCCGCCGTCGCGCGCCTCGGCGATCGCCGCCCGCGCCAGTCCGGGATGGCTGGCCGCCGCCATCGCCGCGGCGGTGCGGGCGCTGGTCCGCCACGCGGCGGCGCGGGCGTCGGACTCGTGGCGCGCCAGCGTCGCCAGGATCACCGCCCGCCACGCCTGCGGTTCGGCGCGGCCGGGGTGTTCGCGCACGATCACCTCGGCGTAGCCGGCGAGATGGCGGAGGTCGGCGGACGACCGCCGGCCGTCGACGGCGACCGCCCAGCCGCCGGCGAGTTCGCAGATTCCGGACGCGAGCGCCGGCGCTTCTTGCGCCGACGACGGCGGCGCGGTCGCCAGCGTCGTCAGCAGCGTCATCGGGAGCGTCATCAGGCAAGCGACGATCACCGGCCGGGCAGATTTCATGTTCGCCTCCGTCGACGTTTTCGCCAAGGAGGTGGATAGGAGAACGTCCGGCGACGCCTGAGAATCCGTCAGGCGCCGGAAGCGCGGCGTCTATGACATTTGTCGGATGCGTCAGGCGTCGGCGGATTCAAGCTGCGGCTGGGTCTCGAGCAGGTCGTCGAGGAAATAGGCCGAGAACGCGGCCCGCGACGCGAGGCCGGATTTTCGGAAGATCGCCGACGCCTGCTGGCGCACCGTCGCCTCCGAAGCGCCGCGCACCCGGGCGATCTCCTTGTGGCTGAGGCCCTTGAGCATCAAAAAGCCGACGTCGTTTTCGGCCTCGGTCATCGACCAGGCGCGAAACCGGTCGTGGATCGCGGCGCGCAGGTCGCTGGTGAGGCCGTGCACCTGGGCCCGCCACACTTCGCCGTCGGCGCGCGCCGCGGACAGGTCGGCGACCAAGGCGGCGCGTTCCTCGCGGTCGGCGTTGACGCGCTGCACCAACAGCGCGACGCCGACGGCGGCGCCGATGGTCAGGATCAAGGAGAAGGTGTCGACCGCGAAGTCGAGCGGATCGAGTCCCTCGCCCAACGCCGTGACCAGCTCGAGCGTCACCAGGACCCCGAACGACCCCAGGCCGAGCCCGGCGAGCAGAAATCGGAAGCGGCGTTCGCTCATGGGCGCAGTCTACCCGAACCCCGCCCCGAGCCCCAGCCCTGCAGGCGCCCGGCGCGGGGCGGGCCGGCGGCGGGGGACGAGTTCACAACGGAAAGTTGTCGTGCGAAATCCAAGAGTTCTTTGCGCGTTTGTTTTTCAGGACGCCCAACGCGCAGAAAATTCGCCTCCACGTGTCCCGAGACCGGTTCCCATCCCGCTCAAACCAGTGCTTCGAGTACGGCTTTTGGTCGTCGTTGTCGGAGTCGAACCTCAACGCCTACGTGAAAAATTGGGCCGCGGAACCGCACGAGGGATTCGTACCGTGGTTCGGCTGGCTCTCAAATTCGCCGAAGGGCTTCCCTGAGACGCTCAACCTCAAATTCCAGGTATGGCCCGGCGAAAATGGCAAGCGCCCGCCAATTGAACTCGAACCCGCCGACCACCCCCTCGCCGTCGAGCGGCGCGACGGGATCACGTTAGGCCGGTTGATGGAGATTTGCCGGGCGAATGGGCAAGGGCCGAACTAGAGCCGAAAAACTATCCCGACTGCGAGAACACATCCGGCGAAAACGAGTGCTCGAATCGACCAGTTATAGAATGACAAGTATGCGCGTTTGTTTGCTATCCATTCCACCCGATGCCGGTAGTGAGAAATCATGAATTGCTCTGCTTTCTCGCGCATGGTCGAGCGTTTTCCCTCGTCGGCCTCGTTTTCCGACTCGACGAAACATCGAAAACTAAGTTCGTGAGACGTTTTTCCCGCGGCGACGTTCTGTTGATGACCGGCAAGTCGTCGATAGGCCAGGAATGCAAACGAAAGAGCCGCGCCAAGCACGAGCACGATCGATCCCAAAACAAAACCGGACACCAGTGTCGTGCCGCCGCTTGCGATCGAGTTGAGCGTCACCAACAAGCCGGCGCCAGCACCGATCAGTAGATACTTGTACGTGGAGAGATTGAGTTCCTCGGCTTTCACCGACCGTTCATTCCGGCCAACCGGCCTAAAGTGCATCCAATATCCGAGGTTCCCGTAGCCGTACTTCAACTCCTTTTTGCGAAATTCACCGAGCTGATTCTTCGTCGCTAGTGGCAGGCGCGATTCCACTTCGTTCGCAAATTCAACGAATGCCCAATTTATCGGGGCCTGCTCGTCCATCATCACAACGGAATATTGTCGTGCTTCTTCCAGGGGTTCTCGGCCTTCTTGTTTTTTAGCGTCCGCAGCGCCCGGATGACGCGCTTGCGGGTGTTGCGCGGCCTTATGACGTCGTCGAGGTAGCCGCGCTGGGCGGCGACGAACGGGTTGGCGAAGCGGTCTTCGTATTCCTTGACGTGGGCGGCCATCTTGTCGGCGTCGGCGCGGAAGATGATCTCGGCGGCGCCCTTGGGGCCCATCACCGCGATCTGCGCCGTCGGCCAGGCGTAGTTGACGTCGCCGCGAATGTGCTTGGAGCTCATCACGTCGTAGGCGCCGCCGTAGGCCTTGCGGGTGATCACCGTCACCTTCGGCACCGTCGCCTCGGCGTAGGCGAACAACAGCTTGGCGCCGTGTTTGATCAGGCCGCCGTACTCCTGCTTGGTGCCGGGCAGAAATCCGGGAACGTCGACGAAGGTGAGGATCGGAATGTTGAAGGCGTCGCAAAAGCGCACGAAACGCGCCGCCTTTTTCGACGCGTCGATGTCGAGCACGCCGGCGAGGCTCATCGGCTGATTGGCGACCACGCCGACGGTCGCGCCCTCGAGCCGGATGAAGCCGGTGACGATGTTCTGGGCGTGCTCCGGCGCGGTCTCGAACAGGTCGCCCTCGTCGGCGACCTTCACGATCAGCTCCTTGATGTCGTAGGGCGTGTTCGGGTTGTCGGGGACCAGGGTGTCGAGCGACGGCTCCGGCCGTTCGGGATCGTCGTAGCTGTCCCACACCGGCGGCTTTTCGCGGTTGTTGAGCGGCAGAAAGTCGATCAGGCGGCGGATCTGAACCAGCGCCTCGTAGTCGTTCTCGAAGCCGCCGTCGGCGACACCGGACTTTTTCGCGTGCACCGACGCGCCGCCGAGGTCCTCGTGCGTGACTTCTTCGTTGGTGACCGTCTTCACCACGTCCGGGCCGGTCACGTACATGTAGCTCGTGTCCTTGACCATGAAGATGAAGTCGGTCATCGCCGGCGAATAGACGTCGCCGCCGGCGCACGGGCCCATGATCACCGAGATCTGCGGCACCACGCCGGAGGCGAGCACGTTCTGCAGAAAGATGTCGGCGTAGCCGGCGAGCGAGGCGACGCCTTCCTGGATGCGCGCGCCGCCGGCGTCGAACAGGCCGATCACCGGCGCGCCGTTGCGCACCGCGGCTTCCTGGATCTTGACGATCTTGCGCGCATGGGTCTCCGACAAGGAGCCGCCGACCACCGTGAAGTCCTTGGCGAAGACGTAGACCAGGCGGCCGTTGACGGTGCCGTGGCCGGTGACCACGCCGTCGCCGGGGATGGTCTTCTCGGCCATGCCGAAGTCGACGCAGCGGTGGGTGACGAACATGTCGGTTTCTTCGAACGAATCTTCGTCGAGCAGCAGCTCGAGCCGTTCGCGCGCCGTCATCTTGCCCTTGGCGTGCTGCGACGCGATGCGCCGGTCGCCGCCGCCCTGCCGCGCCGCCTCGCGGCGGCGTTCGAGCTCCTCGACGATTTCTTTCATGGACGCCCTCCCGGTGCTGCAAACGAGGTACACTGCGCCTCGATCATCCGCAATCTGAGGGGCTGGCCCGATGACCGACATTGAACCGCTGGTGAAGGAGTTTCTCGCCGCCATGAGCGCCGGGGAGATGGACAAGGTGCGGCCGCTGGTCGCCGAGAACGTGGTCTTCGAGCACTACACCGGCGGCGCGCGCACCACCCGCACCGAGGGCCGCGCCGCCTTCGAGGAGCTGGCGCAAGGCTCGGCGGCGGCGTTCTC
>JAJFFL010000224.1 GCA_021776705.1 Alphaproteobacteria bacterium | reverse complement strand
GCGGCGCGCGCCAAGCCGGTGGTCGCGATCAAGTCCGGCCGCTCGCAGGCGGCCGCCAAGGCGGCGGCGTCGCACACCGGCGCCCTGGCCGGCGTGGACGCGGTCTACGACGCCGCGTTCCGGCGCGCCGGAATCTTGCGGGTGACGGAGCTCGAGGACCTGTTCGACGCCGCCGAGGCCTTGACCCGCGGCCGGCCGGCAGGCGGCGACCGGCTCGCGATCGTCACCAACGGCGGCGGCGCCGGGGTGCTCGCCGTCGACGCCCTCGACGACGCCGGCGGCCGCCTTGCGGAGCTCGGCGCGGAGACCTTGGCGGCGCTCGACGCGGCGCTGCCGGCGACCTGGTCGCGGCGCAACCCGGTCGACGTCATCGGCGACGCCGGCCCGGACCGCTACGAGGCCGCCATGGCCGCGGTTCTCGCCGACGCCGGCGTCGACGCGGTGCTGGCGATGAATTGCCCGACCGCGCTGGCGTCGTCGACCGACGCCGCCGAGGCGGTGATCCGCGCCGCCGACGCGCACGCGGCCGACAAGCCGGTGCTCGCCTGCTGGCTCGGCGACGCCGCGGCGGCCGGCGCGCGGGCGCGGTTCGCGCAAACCGGGAGGCCGTCGTTCGCCAACCCGGCGGACGCGGTGCGCGGTTTCGGTTTCCTCACCGGCCACCGCAAGGCCCAGGCGGCCTTGATGCGGGCGCCGCCGAGCCTGCCGGACGGCGACCTTGCGCTCGACCACGCGGCCGTGCGCGCCGCGTTGGCGCCGGCCGAAAAGGCCGGCCGCACGCTGCTCACCGAACCCGAGGCCAAGGCGCTGCTCGCCGCCGCCGGCGTTCCGGTCGGCCGCACCGAAGTCGCCGCCGACGCCGACGCGGTGGCGGAGCTCGGGGCGCGGATCCTCGCCGACGGCGCCGAGGCGCTGGTGGTGAAGGTTCTCTCCGAAGACATTTCGCACAAGTCCGACGTCGGCGGCGTGCGGCTCAACCTGGCGACCGCGGCGGAGGCGAAAGCGGCGGCCGAGGCGATGCGCGACCAGATCGCGCGGCGCGCGCCGGACGCGCGTCTGCAGGGCTTCACGGTGCAGGAGATGATCCGCCGTCCGCACGCCCATGAGCTGATCCTCGGCCTCAGCGACGACCGCGTGTTCGGCCCGGTGATGCTGTTCGGGGCCGGCGGGACGTCGGTGGAGGTGGTCGACGACAAGGCCCTGGCGCTGCCGCCGCTCGACCTGCTTTTGGCGCGCGACATGATCGACCGCACCCGGATCGCGCGGCTGCTCGCCGGCTACCGCGACCGCGCCGCCGTCGACCTCGACGCCGTCGCCCTGACGCTGGTGAAGCTGTCGCACCTCGCGGCGGAGACGCCGCAGCTGATGGAGATCGACATCAACCCCTTGCTCGCCGACGCCGACGGCGTCGTCGCGCTCGACGCCCGCGTCGTCGTCGACCACGGGGCGCGGCTCGAGCGCGGCCGCCACCCGCGCTTCGTCGTCCGCCCGTACCCGAGCGCCTGGGACCGCGACGCGGCGCTGCCGGACGGAAGCCCGGTGCGGCTGCGGCCGGTGCGGCCGGACGACGAAGCGCTGTACGACGCCTTCTTCGCCAAGCTCGCCCCCGAGGACGTGCGCCTGCGCCTGTTCGCGCCGCTGAAGAGTCTGAGCTGCGCGTTCCGGGCGCGGCTCACCCAGATCGACTACGCCCGCGCCATGGCGTTCGTCGCCGTCGGCGGCGACGGCGCCCTGCTCGGCGTGTCGCGTCTGATCGCCGATCCGGATCTGGCGCGCGCCGAATACGCGGTGATCGTGCGCAGCGACCTCAAGGGCCGCGGCGTCGGCTGGGCGTTGATGACCCGGCTGCTGGACTACGCCCGCGCGGAAGGGATCGGCGAAGTCTTCGGCACGGTGCTGAAGGAGAACCGCACGATGCTCGCGATGTGCGCCGAACTCGGCTTCAAGGTCGCGCCGGCGGCCGACGAGCCGGGGGCGATGACGGTCACGGCGCGGCTGACTCCGGACGTCTGACCGGGACCGCCGCGAACGGCCGCACGCCGGCGAGCAGCGCGTCGAGGCGCGCCCGCCACCAGCCGAGCTTGCGTTCGGTGATCTCCGCCAAGCCGAAGCTGACCGCGAGGATCACCGCGGCGAGCGCCGCCGGGTGGCGCGGATCGGCGGCGTCGTAGCCGGGCAGCGCCGTGACCAGCTGCAGGATCGGCATGTGGAAGAGGTAGAGCGAGAACGTCCGCCCGGCGACCCAGCGGACGCCGGCGGCGAGGCGCGCGGGCGCCGGCCGGCCGCCGCGGGCGAGGCCGGCGACGCCGAAGAAGTGGGCCGCGGTCAAGGCGGCGATGATCCAGTTCCACACGAACTCGTCGGAGAATCCGAACACCAGGTTGGGGTCGGCGCCGCCGGCGAGCGCCGCGGTGGCCGCGGTCAAGACGGCGGGCAGGCCGAGCGCCTGGGCGGCGGCGTAGGCGGCGACGGGAGCCAAGGTCAGGCTCCAGGCGGCGGCGCGGTCGAGGCGCGCCGCGGCGGCGCCGCCGCGGGCGCGGCGCCGGTCGGCGCCGGCGCTCCAGCACGGCGCCAGCAAGAGCACCCGCGGCCCCATCGCCAGCGCCGCCGCGGCGAGCGCCCACAGCCGCGCCCGGCCGCGCAAGAACACCGCCGCGCCGAAGGCGACGTAGTACCAGAACTCGTAGGTCACCGACCAAAACGGGTTGTTCGCCGGCAGGTGCGCGCCGGCGGTCCAGAGGTAGTTGGTGAACACCACCGCGCGCGCCGACGCGGCGGCGACGCCCGCCGGGTCGAACATGGCGTAGGCGGCGGGCGCGAACGCCCAGCCGGCCGCGCACAAGACGGCGCTGAAGACGACCGCGGGCAGGGCCACCGACCACAGGCGCGACAGCCGCGCGGCGGCGTAGGACCGCAGGTCGCGGTCCTTGGCCCGCGCCGTGTGGGCGATCAAAAGTCCCGACAACACGAAAAACACGATCACCGCGTCCGAGCCGATGTTGTAGGCCCGCGCCCAGCCGAGCCCGTGCGCCGTCACCGACGCGTAGCCGAGGTGCGAGACCAGCACCGCCAGCGCCGCCAGGGCGCGCGCCGCGTCGAGGTAGAGCGACAGGCCGCGGCTCATGGCGCGGCCTCGGCGCGACCGTCGTCGCCGCGCCGCGCGACGCGGCGTCCGAAGGCGGCGATCGCGCGGCCGGACTCGGCGAACGGGCCGAGGAAGGCGGCGCGCAGGGTCGGGTGCGGCTGCGCGATGCGGCCGTGTTCGTCGCGGCCGACGCCGATGTCGAAGCTCTCGCGCGTCTGCGGCACGTAGAGCGTTCCGAAGGCCCAGTCCCACAGCGCGAAGATTTCGCCGTAGTTCTTGTTCCAGTGGCGGTCCTCGACGCTGTGATGGATCTGGTGCATCGCCGGCGAAACGAAGACGCGGCTCACCACCGGGCCGTAGCCGATCCAAAAGTGCGAATGGCGCAGATTGGAGCCGGCCAGATAGAACAGGGTGTAGGAGGTGGTGACCGCCGCCGCGCCCGAGAAACTCCGTTCGCCGAAGAGCGCGAAAATCACCCCGAGCACCGGCCCGACGACGACCGGCACGAACAAGGTTCCGAGAAACTCATAGACCGGGTGGACGCGCGCCACGGTCAGCGGCGTCAGGCCTTCGGCGGAATGGTGCACGGCGTGAAACGGCCACAGCGCCCCCCATTCGTGGCTCGCCCGATGCAGCCAGTAGCCGGCGACGTCGAACGCCAGCGCCACGGCGAGGAAGCAGGCGACCCAGCGCCAGCCGGTCAGCGGCGCGCCGGCGTCGAGCGGCGTGTTTCCGAGAATCAGGCCGGCGACGAACGCCGCGATCGCGGTCGCCGACACCAGCCGCATGCCGATCGCCGACAGCGACACAAAGTGACGCGCAACGTAGACCTTGAGATCCACGAGGCTCGACTGGGTGAAGTAGATTTCGCGCGGAAACAGGTGCTGGAGGAGCGAGCCGCGGCCGCGCTTCTCGCGCACGAAAATGACCACCGCGACGGCCAGAAACACCACGAACGCGGAGGCGTGAAAGCGCGAGCCGACGCCGCCGAGCTGCAGCGGCGCGGTCAGATAGCTGACAAGGTCGTGCGTCCACGCCGGCCACGCGGCCGGCTCGCCCGGGGCGGTTCCCATGGCGCGCTCCATTCACCCAGGCTCAGGTCTAGCGCCGGGCGCTTAAGACATCGCAAAAGCGCGGCCGCGACCGAACAGGGTTAACCGTTCGTTGCGGCCCGCCCGGGGATGGCGTCGTTCCGGTCGCGCGCTTGGCTTTCGCGCGCCGCGCCGGCGATGCCGCCTCCGTATGATGCGAATTCGCGGACGTATTCACATCGCCGCTGTGGACGGCGCGGACGTCGCGGCCGACACTCTTCGCCATGATCTGTCGACACATCGCCGCCGCCGCCGCCGCCCTGACGTTGTCCGCCGCCGCCGCGGCGCAACCGGTTTTGACGCCGGCCCCCGGCGCCGTCGCGCCCGGCACGGCGCGCGACCCGGCGCGGGTCTTCGATCTGCAATCCGAGATCCTGGGCGAGTCCCGGCGCGTCTACGTCGATCTGCCGGAATCGCACGCCGCGTCGGCGCGCGGCTTTCCGGTCATCGTCGTGTTCGACGGCGACTACCTGTTTTCCGAAACCGTCACCGCGGCGCGCCACCTCGCGGCGGCCGGGCAGATTCCCGAGGCGATCGTCGTCGGCGTCGAGAACGTCGACCGGATCGCCGACTATACGCCGGCCGCCATGGAGCTCGGCCACCCGGGCGCGCACGGCGAACGCACCGCCGATTTCCTCGCCGCCGAGCTTCTGCCGGCGCTGGCGCGCGAGGCGCGCGGATCCGGCGTCGCCGCGTTGGTCGGCCATTCGCAGAGCGCCATGCTGGTCCTGCACGCCCTCGCCGCGCGCCCCGGCGTGTTCGACCTCGGCGTCGCGATCGACGCGCCCGTGCACTTGTCGGACCGCTGGCTCGAGCGCGGCCTGGTCGCGCGCGCGACCGAGACCGACGCGCCGCTGCGGCTGCGGTCGCTGCAGGCGAAGTTCGGCTGGGACGACGCGTCGTGGACGGCGTTCATCGACGCGGCGCCGGCGACGTGGTCGCTCGAGCGCTCGATTCTCGACCGCGAGTCGCACCAGTCGATGACGTACCTCGCGGTCTATCTCGGCCTGCGCGACCTTTTCGCCGACTACTCCGCCGTCGGCGCTTCCGTCAACGACCCGGTCGCGTCCTTGGCCCGCTACGACGCGCTGCCGGGGTTCTACGGCGACGCGCGCGAGCCGCCAGATGAGGGGCTGCGCTGGGGCGGCGAAGACCTCTGGGTCGCCGACGACGAAGCCGGCGCTCGGGAGGGGCTCGGGCGCTGGACGGCGACCTACGGCGACAGCGCCGCGACGGCGCGGCTGCGCGCCAAGATCGACGCCATGGCCGGCGACCCTCTTGACGCCTCGCTCGCCGACTTGCTCGAGGCGCCGCGCGCGACGGCGGCCGAAATCGCGCCGCTGGCGGGAACCTGGACCGGCCGCGCCTGGGGCTTCGGGCCGGAGACGTCGATCGCGGTCACGTTCGCGGTCGAGGAGGGGCGTGCGGTCGGCGAATTCGTGTGGGCCGCCGGCACGAACACGCAGACCAAGCAGCCGCTGGACCATGTCAGCGTCGACGGCGACGTCTTCAAGTTCGGCTACATGAACGGCATGCGGCCGCGCGGCCTGTTGTTCTACACGGCGCGGCTCGACGGCGACCGCCTGGTCGGCGAAATGACCTTCGCCGGCGTGCGCTTCGACATGCCGGGCGGCGGCGGCGCGCAGGTGACCTTGTTCGAGATGCGGCGCGCCGGCGGGGATTGACGCCGCGGTGTCCCGCGGACAGCGGCGGCGTATCCCGCAAATCCAAGATCCGCTCGATGCGCCGGCGGCGCAGGCGGTCTGGCGCGCGGCGCGCGCGCTCGATCAAGCGCCGCAAGCGGGCGTCGCGAGACGTATGAGCGCCGCCTGTCCCCGCCGACCGACGTGGACAAGCCGAACGCCTCGGCGCTCATCCGACGACGCCGTCCCAGGCCCGCGCCGCCCCGCTGTCGGGAAAAACGCGGGTGTCGAGATCGGCGGCGTCGAGGCCCCAATGGTCGCGCAGCACGGCCTTGAACAGCGACCGCACGTCGTTGGCGGGAACCAGGTCGCGGTCCTCGTGCAGCCGCTCGAGACCCGGCCAGTCGCCGAGCACGCGGCCGCCGTTCACCGCCCCGCCGAGAACCAGGGCGGCCCCGCCGGTGCCGTGGTCGGAGCCCTGGGTGCCATTCATCGCCGCGGTGCGCCCGAACTCGGTGACCACCAGCACGACGGAACGCGCCCAGGTTTCGCCGAGCTCGTCTTTGAGGCCGCCGAGCGCCGCGTCGAGACCGCCGAGCTTGTTGGCGAGCTGGCCGCCGTCCGCGCCTTGGTTGGCGTGCGTGTCCCAGCCGTCGAGCGACACCACCGCCGCGCCCGCGCCGCCGACGAGCAGACGTCCGGCGGCGCGAGTCAGGTTTTCGTACGCGGCCGGTCCGACGCCGCGCCCCGGCGCCATGCCGTCCATGGCCGCGGCCGTCGCGTCGATCTCGATCGCGGCGGCGAGGGCGGGTCCGAGCAACGGGTCGCCGGCGTACAAGTCCGTGAGCCGTGCGAGCGTCGAGTCGTCGGCTTCAGGCAAGATGTTGGGAGCCCAGGACGCGGCCGGGGCGTCGCCGGCCAGGATCATCGGCACCGCGGCGCCGATCCCGACGGCGTCGACCGGCGCGCCGACCAGGCCGCGCGCCCGGTTCAGCCAGCCGTCGTCGGCGCCGTAAATTTTGGCGGTTCCGCTTTCGAGCACGTCCTGACCGTCGAAGTGCGAGCGGTCGCGGTACGGCGAGGCGATCGCGTGCGCCACGGCCGCGTCGCCGGCGGCGTGCAGCGCCGCGACGGTCGGCAGACTCGGGTGCAGCGCGAAGCCGTCGCCGAGGTCGTGCGCCTTAGCGCGGTCCGGCGTCAGGCCGCCGCGCAGGCTCTCGAGGCGGCGTTCGCCGTACGGCGGGACCGCGGCGAGGCCGTCGAGCGCGCCGCGCAGAATCACCACGCACAGCTTGGCGTCGCCGGGCGCCCGCGCGAACACCGGGCGCAACGGCAAGGCGGCGGCGGCGGCGCCGGCGAGCAGCAGGCGGCGGGTGAGGCGGAACGACATGGTCACCTCCGTTGAAATTCCGGCGACATCAGCGCCAAAGCCAAGCCTTGCGCGCCGCTTTCGGCGCGCGCCACGGCTTGGCGGGTCGCGGCCGACGCGAGGTCGCCGAGCGCGTTGTCGAGAAACGATTCGGGGCGCCGCGGGCCGACCCGCGCGGCGACGGCGGCCGCCCATTCCAGCCGCTTCTTGATCGCGTCGGGCCCGGCCCAGGCCGCCGCGTCGTCGGGCCAGCCGGCGGGCGAGGGGGCCGCGAACGGGCGCTGCCCCAAGGCGCGAAACACGCCGCCGAGTCGACGCGGCGGCAACGCCGGGATCGCCAGCGCGCGCATCGCCGAAATCAAAAACTCCTCCGACGTCTTCATCTTGCGCTGCGCCGGCGCCCACGCCGCGTCGAGATCGACCACGGCCGCCGACACCGCGCCGAGGTCGCCGTCGGTGTCGAGGAAGACGCGCTCCAGCGCCGCGACCGACGCGGCGTCGGGCGCGTCGGCGACGAAGTGGCGCGCGAGCTTGGTCGCGACATGGCGCGCCGTCGCCGGGTGTCGGGCGAGGTCGTCGAGGATTGCGCGGCCCTGATCGACGCCGCCGTCGGCGTAGCGCCGGCCAAGCACGCGCCGCGCGCCGGGTTCGTGCATCGGCGCGGCGAACACGAACTCGCCCGACCGGTCGCGGCCGACGTGGCGTCCGCCGACGGTCCAGCCGGTGATCGCCTTGGCGAGCTCTTCGACGTCGGCCTGGCTGTAGCCGCCGTCGACGCCGAGGGTGTGCAGTTCGAGAGTTTCGCGCGCCAGATTTTCGTTGAGCCCGAGATTGCGGCGCGTGGCGACGCGGGTCGCGGGGCCGACGGAGATGTGGTTGTCGAGGTAGATCAGCATCGCCGGATGGGATTCGGCCGCCAGCAGCATGTCGGCGAAGCGCCCGGCGACGTGCGGCCGGATCGCCTCGCGTTCAAAGGCCCCGGCGAGCGCCAGCAGCGGCGGCTTCACGGCGGCGACGGTGAAATGGTTGGACCAGAAGCGCACCAGGCGCTCGCGGAATCCGGCGGTCGTGGTTGCGGCGAAGCGGGTGCGCGCGGCGATCTCGTCGGCGTAGATGTCGAGCACCGGCGCCAGCTTGGCGCGCGGGTCGTCGGTTGGGTCGTCGGGCGGCGTCTCTGGCGGCGTGCGGCGCGGCGCGCGCAGGGCGGCGAGCGCGGTCGTCAGCGCCTCGGCGGACGAGACAAGGTCGCCGGCGTCGAACGCCGACGAGGCGGCGAGCTGGGCTTTCAGGGCGGCGCGCGGGTCGGCCGGCGGATCGGCGATCTCGGTCCCGCGCGCGCCGAGCCCGAAACGCGTCGCGGCGATGGCGGCGTCAAGCGACATGCGGCGGCCTCCCGGGTGCGTCCTGAAGGTCCAACGCCGCCGGGCCGCGATTCCGTCGCCGGCGGAAGCGACGAATCGCCGCCCAGACCGCCGCCGCCGAGACCCGTTTCGCGCCAGTTGATGCCGGCCCCGCGCGCGCGTATATGTCCGCGTCCCCTTCAAGGCTGGGTAGCTCAGCTGGTTAGAGCGCAGGACTCATAATCCTGAGGTCGGGAGTTCGAGTCTCCCCCCCGCCACCAAGGTTTTCAATCAGTTGGGTGAAAGCCGTCGCCGGCCGGCGTCAGCGGCCGCCGGAGACTTGATGGATTCCTGACACGCCGGTGGCAGTTCGTGTTTCGACGCGATCGGCTTCTTGGAGGATGACATGCCCTGTTTCGCACGCGCGCGGGCTTTCGCGCTCGCCTTGTCGTTGATGATGTCCGCCGCGCCTTCGGCGTCGGCGCAAAACGGTCCGCCGCCGCACGTGCGCGAGTTGGTCGACTCCGTCGTCGCCATGCTCGACAGCGACGGCGACGAGGCGATCGAGTCGTTCATCGACGAGGCGATTGCGGCGTCGGCGGTCGACGACCGCGCGGCGCTCGCCGAACGTTTAAAGGCGATGCGCGCCGCGACCGATGGGCTGCGCGGCGAGCTTTCGGTGGAGGGCGAACCGAACGGCGTCCGCTTGATCCTCGCCGGCGACGGCCGCGAAGAACAGATCCGGGTGACGTTCGGACCGGAAGGGATCTCGGATCTGGTCCGGATCGACGCCGGGCGCGAC
>JAJFFL010000223.1 GCA_021776705.1 Alphaproteobacteria bacterium | reverse complement strand
TGCTCAAAGCGTTGACCGAAAGGCTTTGCAGCCAATAAATACCGATGGGTTTTTTATAGCGTGGCTGATCTTGGAAACGGATATCAATATAATTTCCGGTCTCCAGCATTTGCGCCGTGGCCTGGGCGAACCGGGATTCGTCGCGGTCGGTCGGCGGCAAGGAGAAAACGCCGGCCGCGCCCGCCGCGATCGCCAGGGCCGCCAGGATTAAAATCGTCCGCAATCGGCCCATCGCCGTTCGCCCGTCCAGGGCCCCCACCGCCAGGGCCGGGACCCTACAAGAACGGCGCCGCCGTGGAAGTCGGAAAAAACACAAGGCAAATCGGCTCCGGCGCGCTATGACGCGGCCCAATCCCAGCCGTTTCGCCCGCACAAGGTGGTTCCGCCGTGACCGACGATTCACCCAAGCCCGACGTCTCCGTCGTCGTGCCGGTGTTTGACGAGGAGGACAACGTCGCCGATCTCGTCGACGAGATCGCCGCCGCGTTCGCCGGACGCTCCTTCGAGATGGTGTTTGTCGACGACGCCAGCCGCGACAAGACGCGCGACGTTCTCAAGCAGCTCAAGACCCGGCACCCGCAGTTGCGGGTGCTCGCCCACCGCCGGAATTCGGGCCAGAGCCGGGCGGTCCGCTCCGGCATCCTCGGGGCCCGCGGCGACCTGATCGTCACGCTCGACGGCGACGGCCAGAACGACCCCGCCGACGCGCCGAGTCTGGTCGACAAGCTGGCCCGCGAGGGGGCGCCGAAAAACCTGGCGCTGGTCGGCGGGCGGCGCGCCAAGCGCCAGGACAACGCCTGGAAGCGCTTCGGCTCGCGATTCGGCAACGGGGTGCGGAAATGGCTGCTCAAGGACCGCGCCGACGACACCGGCTGCGGGCTTAAAGCGTTCCGCCGCGACGCCTTCGTCGCCCTGCCGTACTTCGATCACATGCACAGATTCCTGCCCGCCCTGATGCTGCGGGAGGGCTTCGAGATCGAATTCGAGGACGTGAATCACCGTCCGCGGATGCACGGATCGTCGAAATACTCCAACATCGGCCGGCTGTTGGCGTCCTTTTCGGACCTCATGGGGGTGATGTGGCTGAATAGACGCGCTCGCCGGCCCGGAGATGTCGAAGAGGTTTGAGCCGGCGGCGGCGCGCGGTACAAGGGAAGATCGACCGCCGAGGGGGACGCCATGTTCGGACGCGTTTTGGCGGTCACGGAATCCAAGAGGAGGGCGCGAGGGCGAAAAGCTCCGCGTAAACGGGGCATGCGCTTGTTGACCAGTTTCCCGCTGCTGTTCGTTCCGGTGCTGATTTACAACCTGATCGCCTTCGGCGGTTCGGTGTTCGGCCAAGAGGGCGAAAACGCCGCCGTACGCTTCGCGACGCCTTTGCTCGGCCGCGACGCCACGGGCGCGGCCAACGGTCTGACGTTTCCGACCGGCGGCGAATGGATCATCACCTCCGGCGATCTTCTCCTGACCCTCGGGCTGGTTTTGCTGTTTATCGAGATCATCAAGGCCACCAGCACCGGCCGCAGCTCGATCGCCAACCACGCCTTGTCGATGGTCATCTTCGTCGTCTGCCTGGTCGAATTCCTGCTGTTCGCGCCGTTCGCGACGTCGGTCTTCTTCCTGCTGACGATGATGTCGGTTCTCGACGTGCTCGCCGGCTTCACCGTGACCATCATCACGGCGCGGCGCGACATCGCCGTGGACGAGGGCTACGGCGCTTAACGGCGTCGGGCTTTCACAGGAAGACGTAGAACAGGACCACCGCGATCGCGAGGTCGAGCGCGACGACGCAGCCGCGCGCCCACATCACGCGCGCTCGTCGGCGGTGCGAACGAGGCGAGGCCGGCCGAGGGCGCCGGCCGCCTTGTAGGCGTCGGACCATTCCCGGCGCAGACCCTGATCGGCCTTGAGCCCGCGCGGCCGCGGCTGATCCAAGAGCTGCAGGAAATACGCGGTCGTGGGGTCGGCGGCCTGCCGACGCGGCGCCGCCGGCCGCGGGCGCACGACGACGCGTTCGCCGCGGTCGCGCGCGCCGCCGTCCCGATCCGGGACGTCCGGGCCGGTCAAGGACGGTCTCTCCCGGCCGCGCCAGGTGCGCGCCGAGCCGCGTATGGGTGTCACGCCGTTCATGACTCATTAACCGCAAGATTCGCGCCACGGCGAAAGGGCGCGGGCGGCCTCGGCGGCGGCTAGTCGGGCTTCTTCGCCAGCGCGTCGAGGCGCTCCTGCATGGCGCTCATCTGACGCCGCAATTCGTCGAGAGATTCGTCTTCGTCGGCGTCGTCGTCCGCCGCCCCGTCCAGGCCGGACTCGCCGGCGCCGACCGAGGTGAACGGCGAGAACATGCGCATCGTCTGTTCAAACAGCGCCATGTTCTTGCGCGCGTGCTCGTCGAACGCGCCGATGCCGAGCGGAGCCTGGCCGCCGACGGCGTTCTCGAACCGGCTGCGCAGCTGTTCCTGCTGGCCGGCGAAGGCCTCCATCGAAGCCTCCAGATAGCTCGGCACGAACGCCTGCATGGAGTCGCCGTAAAACCGGATCAGGCGGCGCAGGAAGGAGATCGGCAGGAGATTTTGACCGCGGCTTTCCTGCTCGAAAATGATCTGGGTGAGGACCGAGCGGGTGATGTCGTCGCCGGACTTGGCGTCGAAGACCACGAAGTCGACGCCGTCGCGGACCATGTTCGAGAGGTCGTCGAGGGTGACGTAGGAACTGGTGGAGGTGTTGTAGAGCCGCCGGTTGGCGTACTTCTTCACCACCACCGCGCCGTCTTTTCCGTTCGCGTCGCCGCGCGTCTTGGATTTCGCCGCCACGTCTGTCTCCTTCGCCGCCGAGGCGCCAGACCGCCCGGGTCGACGGGGCCCCTGTGCGGATTTGGCTCAGTGTGATTATGTTTTCCCACGTTTACGCCACCCGGCGCAAAAAGTCGTCCGTTCTTCCCCGGCGGCTGCAGATTCCCGCCGAACCGCCCCAGGAGTTTACATGACCGACGTCGTGATCGCTTCCGCCGCCCGCACCCCCGTCGGCTCGTTCAACGGGGCGTTTTCCGACGTGCCCGCGCCCGAGCTGGGAAAGGCCGCCGTCACGGCGGCGCTCGAGCGCGCCGGGATTGATCCCGGCGACGTGTCCGAGGTCGTCCTCGGCCAGGTGCTGACCGCCGCGTCGGGGCAGAACCCGGCGCGCCAGACCGCGGTCGCGGCCGGCGTCCCGAAGGAGCGCACGGCGATGACGATCAACCAGGTCTGCGGCTCCGGCCTGCGGGCGGTGGCGCTGGCGTACCAGGCGATCAAGGCCGGCGATTCCGAGATCGTCGTCGCCGGCGGGCAGGAGAACATGACCCGGTCGCCGCACGCGGCGGCGCTGCGCGCCGGCCACAAGATGGGCGACGTGTCGTTCATCGACACCATGATCCGCGACGGGCTTTGGGACGCGTTCAACGGTTACCACATGGGCCAGACGGCGGAGAACGTCGCCGAGAAGTGGCAGATCACCCGCGGCCAGCAGGACGCGTTCGCCGTCGCCTCCCAGAACAAAGCCGAGGCGGCGCAGAAGGCCGGCAGGTTCAAGGACGAGATCGCGGCCGTCACCGTCAAGCACCGCAAGGGCGAGACGGTCGTCGCGGACGACGAATACATCCGTCACGGCGCGACGCTCGACGGCGTCTCCGGCCTGCGCCCGGCGTTCGCCAAGGACGGCACCGTGACGGCGGCCAACGCGTCCGGCATCAACGACGGCGCGGCGGCGCTGGTGGTGATGTCGGCGGACGAGGCCAAGAAGCGCAAGATCACGCCGCTGGCGCGCATCGCTTCGTGGGCGACGGCGGGGGTCGATCCCGCGATCATGGGCTCGGGCCCGATTCCGGCCAGCCGCGCGGCGCTCGAGAAGGCCGGATGGAAGGTCGACGACCTCGACCTCGTCGAGGCCAACGAGGCCTTCGCCGCTCAGGCCTGCGCGGTCAACAAGGACATGGGCTGGAACCCGGACATCGTGAACGTCAACGGCGGCGCGATCGCCATCGGCCACCCGATCGGCGCCTCCGGCGCCCGCGTCCTGACGACGCTGCTCTACGAAATGGGCAAACGCGACGCCAAGAAAGGTCTCGCCACCTTGTGCATCGGCGGCGGCATGGGCATCGCCATGTGCGTGGAGCGGGGGTGACCGCGGGCGGTTTAGGCTTTCGGGTTTCCGGGATCGTTCGCTACGTTCGCGACGACGAGCTTCGTTCAACCCGCGGTTAAGCGGGAACAACCAATTCCAGGGAGGACTTCATGGCGCGTGTGGCGGTGGTGACCGGGGGAACCCGCGGCATCGGAAAAGCGATTTCGAAGGCGTTGGTCGACGCCGGCTACAAGGTGGCGGCGAACTACGCCGGCAACGACGAAAAGGCTCAAGCCTGCGCCAAGGAGGTCGGCGTCAAGGTCTACAAGTTCAATGTCGCCGACCACCAGGCGTGCCAGGACGCGGTCGCCAAAATCGAGAAAGACCTCGGGCCGATCGACGTGCTGGTCAACAACGCCGGCATCACCCGCGACGGCACCATGAAACGGATGACCCAGGAAAACTGGCAGGAGGTCATCGACGTCAACCTCGGCGGCTGCTTCAACATGGCCAAGGCGGTGTGGAACGGCATGAACGAGCGCAAGTTCGGCCGCATCGTCAACATCGGTTCGATCAACGGCCAGGCCGGCCAGTACGGCCAGGTCAACTACGCCGCCGCCAAGTCGGGCATCCACGGCTTCACCAAGGCGCTCGCCCAGGAAGGCGCGCGCGCCAACATCACCGTCAACGCGATCGCGC
>JAJFFL010000222.1 GCA_021776705.1 Alphaproteobacteria bacterium | reverse complement strand
CTTGCCGGCGTTGGCGGCCGTGCGGCCGCCGGACTTGCAGTGGAAAATGATCGCCGACGCGCCGTCGGCGGACGCCGACGTCAACCCGGACAGCGCCGCGTGCCGCGCCCCGGGGATGCGTTCGCGGGCGACCTCGTCGTTCTCGCGCACGTCCACAAGGACGGCGCCGTCGGCGAGCCGCTTCTTGGCTTCGTCGACCGTAATCGTTGTCAGGCTCATGCCCGGTTCTCCTTTCGGCGCGCCGGCGTCGGCGCGCAATACAACCCATGCAGCAATTCCAGCACACGCTCCGCGCGCGCGTCGGCGATGCGGTAAAAGACCGTCTGAGCCACTTGCCGAGTCGCCACGATCCCCTCGTCGCGCAACTTGGCGAGGTGTTGCGACAAGGCCGACTGCGACAGGCCGACAACGTCGGCCAAGGCGCTCACAGTCTCCTCGTCCGTCTCCACGAGACGGCACAGGATCGACAGGCGGTTTTCGTTGCCGAGCGACTTCAAGAGCCGCGCGGCGTCGGCCGCGTTGGCCCGCAGGTCGTTCCCGGGGCCCGTCCGGCGAAGCGATCTTGCATTCATAACCACTAATTTAGCATATGCTAATATAAATACAACCGCGCGGCGGCCCGAAATCGCCGGCGTCCGAGATCAGTCGTCCTGGCGCGCCGTGAACTCCGGCTCCACCTCGGCGATCCACGCGCGCTTCTCGACAACGCCGCCGGGAATGATGTCATAGACCTCGACGAAATTTTTCGCCGCCCAGTCGCTGCGCTTGGCGGCGACGTAGTCGTGAAACTCCTGGCGCAGGTCGGCGATTTGCGCCGCTTCGTCGGCCGAGGGGACATAATCTTCCGGCGGCGCCTCGCCCGCCTGTTCGCGCTCCCACTTGATGAACTCCGGGGCGCCGCCGACCTCCAGCCACATGCGCTTTTCTTTGTAGGAGTCCGGAAGCGAGTCGAATATCTGAATGAAGATGTCGGCCCGCTCCCGGCCGTCGTTCTCAACCATGAAGTCGTAGTAGCTTCGCCGCAGCTCGGCGATCGCCGCCGCCTCCTCGCCCGCCGTCATCGCCGCCGGAGCCGGGGCCGGCGTGTACGCTTCGCCGGCGCACGCCCGGAACGCCCACGCGCAGTGGTCCTGGCACACCGGCGACGCCAGCTCGACGTAGTTGCACGAGCAATCGCACAGCTCGGCGCGCGAACCGGTCGGCGATTGGTTGCGCGCCGGATTTTCCGCGGCCTGTTCGCGGGCGCGCGCAAGGATGTCGTCGAGCGGCGTATTGAGGCCCGGCATGACGATTTCGAAGTCCTCCATCACGCCGTCGTACTCGATCGGATTGATGACGTGCGTGCGGTCGTCGTCCATCAGCGGCGCGGCGATGACGAACGAGCCGGACAAAGAATGCCGGATCGGTAGGGTCGGATCGTCGCCGCCGTCGACGCCGTCGGCGCCGTCGACCAGGCCGCCGCTGTACGTCCCGCGCAAAATCTCGGGCGTATATTCCTCGATCGTGACCGTGCCCGAGTACGCGTACATCTGGCCCGGACCCGGCATGGCGTCGCTCGGGCCGACGGTGCGCCACATCGTGCGCTTGTCGATCTGAGCCTCGATGATCGCGTTGTTGAACGACCCGGTGAATCCGTAGTCGACCATCGGAAAGGTCATGGTGATCTGGTGGCCGGGAATCGACTGCTGGCGTTCGACCCACTCCATGAGCCCCGCCATGCCGCCGCCGGTCGCGTGGTCGGCGGCGAGGAGATTGCCGGCGAATTGCGCGAACAGGCCGCCGCGCCCGCTGGTCGCGCCGAGGTCGAAAAGCGACCCGGGCGTCAGCTCGAGACTGACCGCCATGTACGGCCCGCAGACCTGATACTTGAACGGCTCCTCGCACATCGAATAGTCGGGCCGGCGCGACAGCGAGCCCGACGACCGCGATGTGGACGAGAACGTGTACAGGTAGCTTGAGGACCGCGACGCCGCGTCGGCTTTTTCCTCGTTCAGTTCGCCGTGTTCGCCCGTCCCGCGTTCGGCGGGCGGCGGACGGCTGGGTTTCTGAGTCAGCGACGACAGCCAAGTCGGATGCAAGATCGTGAACTGAATCGGTCCGTTGTGCGGGTTGTCGGCCGTGATCGTGGCGACGCTCGACAAAATGACGGCGTCGTCGACGAGAGGATCGAACGGCACCCGCCACATGGCGACGACGTCTTCGTTCTCGGCGGCGATGTCCCCCGGGAGCGTCAGATCGGCGCGGTCGACGACGTGGGTCCCGGGCACGCCGACGAACACGTTCTTGAGCGCTTCCGCGTCGCTGAGATGATCGGCGCGGTTGCGGGCGAAGACGAAGAGTTCGACCTCGTCGGTGGTGTCCAGGGAGATCGCCACGCACTGGGCGCTCACGGGCGCGAAACTCAACGAAAAGTCGACCCGCGGGGCGCTCTGCGTGAGCTCTTGTTGAAGGCAGTAGTCGAACAGCTCCTCGCGCCAGGCGCCGACGTCGCCGGGAGCGCCGGCGCGCGCCGGGACATAGCCCGCGAACTGGGTGATGAATTCGGAGAACACGCCAGGGAGACGGCGGCGGAAGCGGAGCGCAAGAGCGTCTTTCAGCCAGGTCAGTTCCGAAGCTTGATCGAACCCCGCCCGTCCGATTTGGAAGATGTCATGCAGATAGGAGATGTCTCGAGCGCCGCCATTGAGCTCCGGGATCTTGCCCGGTCCGGCGGCAGCCATCTCCGCCAGGTAGAGCCAGAACGAACCGGTGTCGTACCCCGTGTCGGGGTCGCCGCCGTCGACAAGCGGAGCCACGTAGAGGGATGAATCGTAGGCGCGCGGCAGCAAGCCGTCTTCGTAGTCCGCGCCCGCAAAAGTCCGCCCCAGCAACTCTTCGACGGCATAGACCTCGAAGCCTTCCGCTGTCGCCTCGCCGAGCCATGTGCCGGACTTGCAGTTGTGGCTTTGAAACAGCGGATAGGAGGCCTGCACCGCGTGAAAGAGTTCGTGCGCGAGCGTCGCCTCGCCGGACTTCGTGATGTCGCCGCCGTCGAAAACGGCCTCACGGTCCGCGCCGCCATGGGTGGCGACGACCGAGTCAGCTCTGATGTAGGCGACCGATTCACCGGCGCTCAAATCCGTGCAGCCGCCGTGGTAGAAGGCCGGATTGTCGCCGGGGAAATTGTAAATATACGCCTCGTAAACGCCGTTCGGCTTCGGCGGCGACGTGCGCGACGGCACAAGGCTCAAATGCGGAGGTCGGAAGCCCTTGTCCTCAAGATGCTGGGCGACGCGCTTGAGCCACGCTTCGATCTTCACGCGCGCCTCGAGCGGCGCCTCGACCTGCTCGAGATTCAAGATCGCGGCTTTCGTCTCCGGGTCCAGAGTGTCGAGATACTCCTCCCAGCCCGGCGTCGGCTCCGTGCGAACTTCAAAATCCGTCGTCGGCCACGGCTCGGCCTCCGTGAATTGCGCCGACGCCGCGCCCGCAGCCAAGAGCGCCGCAACAATCCCCGCACCGAACGCCGTCACGCCCCGCATACCGTGTCCTCCCCCCCACACCTCGCGCCAAGACTAGCACACGCGACGGCGCCGAGACCGGGGCGGCCTTGCGTTCGCCGCAAAGCGTCGCCATACACCGCCTCCCCGCAACGCCGACCGAGGGAGGCGACCGTGAAACGACGAAACGACCATGACGATCTCGCGTCCTTTCGAGCGCATGAGCAAGCGCCGGCGCGGGTTCCCGTCAGAAACCCGCGTTAAGCGCGGACGTCGCACGATCAAGGGCGGCGAGGTCGAGCTTCTCGAGAAGCTCGGACGCAACGACTTGTGTCCGTGCGGTTCCGGACGCCGCTTTTAAGCGCTGCTGCTTGCGGAGCGGCACGTTCGACGGGTCCCTCAGGGACGACTACTTTCAGATGACGGTTCGCCGGCGCGCGTTCGCGCCGGCGGGCCGCAACGCGTAAGAGAAAAACCATGACCTACGAAGCGATCGAGACCGACACCGGGATCATCAAGGCCTGGGTGAAGGGCGTGCCGATCGAGGACGCCGCGGTCGAGCAATTGAAGAACGTCGCCGGCCTGCCGTTCATCCACTCCCACGTCGCGGCGATGCCGGACGTCCACTTCGGGCGTGGCGCCACGGTCGGATCCGTGATCCCGACCAAGGGGGCGATCATCCCGGCCGCCGTCGGCGTCGACATCGGCTGCGGCATGATGGCGGCGCGCACCAGCTTGACGGCGAACGATCTGCCGGACGGTCTCGCTAAGGTGCGCGACGCGATCGAGCGCGCCGTGCCGGTCGGCAACGGCAAGGGCGGCGAGCACCGCGACACGCCGGCGTCCGTCGCCAGCGCCTACCGCAACTCGGGTCTCGAGGAGCGGTTCCGCGTGATCGTGGACAAGCACCCGAAGGCGTCGTCGAAGAAGCTGTCGACGCAGCTCGCCACCCTCGGCGGCGGCAACCACTTCATCGAACTGTGCCTCGACGAGGAGGACCGGGTCTGGGTGATGTTGCATTCGGGCTCGCGCGGCGCCGGCAACATCATCGGCCAGTATTTCATCGGGCGGGCGCGCGAGGAGCTCGCCTACCGGGTGCTGGATTTCCGCGTCCCGGACAAGGACCTCGCCTTCTTCCTCGAAGGCGAAGAGCTGTTCGACGACTACCTGGGCGCCGTCGGCTGGGCGCAGGACTACGCGCGCGAAAACCGCGAGGTGATGATGGAGCGGGTCCTGCGCGTGCTGCGCGAAAAGCTGCCGAGGTTCAAGCTCGAGAAGGCGGCGGTGAACTGCCACCACAATTGCGTCGAGCAGGAAGACCACTTCGGGGCCCGCGTTTGGGTGACCCGCAAGGGAGCCGTGCGCGCCGGCGTCGGGGAGCTGGGCATCATCCCGGGGTCGATGGGCGCGAAGTCGTTCATCGTCCGCGGCAAGGGCGCGGCGGAGTCTTTTTGTTCATGCTCGCACGGCGCGGGCCGGCGGATGTCGCGCAAGGCGGCGAAGGAGACTTTCACGTTGAAGGACCACCGCGCCGCGACCGAGGGCGTCGAATGCCGCAAGGACGCCGGCGTGCTCGACGAGACGCCGGCGGCCTACAAGGACATCGACGCCGTCATGGCGGCGCAGTCCGACCTGGTCGAGGTGGTCCACACCCTCAAGCAGGTGGTGTGCGTCAAAGGGTGAGAGGCGGTCGCGCGGCGCGCGAGGAAACGGTCCGGAGGACTGTTTCCAGCCTCGAACGCCCGGAGCGACGGCCCGGACCGCGCGTTTCAGGCGGCGACCTCGGCGCCGAGCGCGGCTTCGAGCGCGCGCGCCAGAACCCTGGCGTCGACCGGCTTGGGCACGAACCCGTCGGCTCCGAGCTCGCGCAGCCGCGCCTCGTCGCCGGGCAAGGCCTGGGCCGTGACCACGATGATCGGCGTCTTGGCGGCGGGCCCGGACATTGCGCGGATCCGGCGGATCGCCTCCTCGCCGTCCATCACCGGCATCTGCAGGTCCATCAGCACGGCGTCGAAGCGGCGGCTGCCGACGGCGGCGACGGCTTGGGCGCCGTTTTCGACGATGTCGGTCTGAAACCCGAACGCGCCGAGCATCGCTTCAAGCAGCAGCCGGTTGGTGACGTTGTCCTCGGCCACCAGCACCCGCCCCGCGGCTCTCTCGACGTGCGCCGGCTCCGGCGCGTCCCCGGCGCCCTCGATCGGCGCCCCGCGTCGCCGGTCGGCGGCGTCGCCGACCGCGGCGTAGGTGACCAGATCGTCCACGATGTAGGCGAGCAGCCTCGCCGAGCGAGCGATCATTTCGGCGCGGTCGCGCTTGGGGTCGTCCGACGCAAAGTCGTGCAGCAACAGATCCGCCGCGCCGAGCACGCCGTTGAGCGGCGTGCGCAGTTCGTGCGCGGCCGCGGAAAGGAACCGCCCCTTGGCGGCGTTGGCGTCGGCCGCCGCCTCGCGCGCGGTGCGCGATTGGTCGGCCAGGGCGGCGACCAGGTAGGACGTCGACCCGATGGCGATCAGCAGCAGTTGCAGTTCGTTGACGTTGGCCGGCGTTGCGGGGCCGGCGAACGGGCCGAACCCCGACACCGTCAACCAGATCGTCGGAACCGAGCCGACGAGGACCGCGAGCGCCGCGCCCGGCGGTCCGAATCGAAACGCCGCCCACACGAACGCCGGCGTCGCGCAGAACAGGTACCCGGCGTGCGCGGCGGTCGAGTCGGGGCCGAACGCCAGTCTCGGCCCGACGAAGCCGTCGATCACCGCGGCGAACAACGCGGCGGGGGCCGCGGCGGCCTCG
>JAJFFL010000221.1 GCA_021776705.1 Alphaproteobacteria bacterium | reverse complement strand
GTCGATGTCGGCGACGTTCTCGCCTATTCGGTCGAGGGTCCCGACTGGTTGGTCATCGACCCTGTCACCGGCGAGCTCTCGGGCACGCCCGACAACGGCGACGTCGGCGTGGTTCCGGTGACGGTCACGGCCACCGATCTGGCCGGCGAAAGCGTCTCGACCGTGTTCACGCTCACCGTCGACAACCTCAACGACGCGCCGACGGTCACCGCCGTCTCCGACATGTCGTCGGCTGAGGACGCCGCCTTCTCTTACGACGCGTCCGCCCACTTCGACGATGTCGATGTCGGCGACGTGCTCGCCTATTCCGTCGAGGGTCCCGACTGGTTGGTCATCGATCCGGTCACTGGCGAGCTCTCGGGCACGCCCGACAACGGCGACGTCGGCGCGGTTCCGGTGACGGTCACGGCCACCGATCTGGCCGGCGAAAGCGTCTCGACGGTCTTCACTCTCACCGTCGACAACGTCAACGACGCGCCGACGTTTGAATTCGACGCCGGCCAACCGGGTCTCGTCGCCTCCTATTTCGACATCGGGTCTTCGCCGTCTCGGTTGTCCGACGTGGACTGGTCGGCGACGCCGGATCACGTCGACGTCGTCGACTCCATTGATCACATGAACGGCGGCGAGCCGTTCTGGTCGGGCGGGCCCGACAACTACTTCGCCGCGATGTACCAGGGCGATTTGATCGTTGAGACCGGCGGTTCGTACACGTTCGCCCTCGCCAGCGACGACGGCTCGGCGCTCTATGTCGACGGCGTCTTGGTCCTTGGCAACGACGGCTTGCACGGCACCAACACGCGGACGGCGACCGTCGATTTGACCGCCGGCTCCCACGACATCGAAATTCGCTACTTCGAAAACGGCGGCGCCCAAACCTTGCGCCTGCAGTGGGCTGGTCCCGACACCGGCGGCGTCACGCAGACGATCGCGGGCGACAGCTACCAGCACGGCGGCTACGACCCGGTTACGGGCTCCGCCCACATCGACGAACACGACGCCGGCGCCGCCGTGGCGACTCTGACGGTGACCGATCCGGACGTCGGCGACACGCACACTTACGCGGTCGACGACGCGCGCTTCGAAGTCGTGCTCGACAACGGCGCGCCGACGTTGAAGCTCAAGGACGGGGTCACGCTCACGCACGAAAGCGACGGCGCGGTGACGGTCGAAGTGACGGTGACCGACGCGGTCGGCGCTTCGTCGAGCCAAAGCATCACGGTCGTCGTCGACAACGTCAACGAGGCGCCGACGGTGGCGTTCGCCGATTTGGGCGACGGGTTGCGGGCGTCCTATTTTGACATCGGCTCGGGAATTTCGAATCTGTCGCAAGTCGACTGGAGCGCCACGCCGGACCATGTCGAGATCGTCGACTCGATCGACCACATGGCGTCGCAGACTCCGTTCTGGTCGGCCGGACCGGGTGATTATTTCGCGGCCAAATACGACGGCGATCTGATGGTCTCGACGGGCGGCGACTACACGTTCAATTTGACCAGCGACGACGGATCGGCGCTTTACATCGACGGCGTCCTGGTGCTCGGCAACGACGGACTTCACGCCACCAGCACCCAGTCCGTGACGCTGACCCTGTCTCCCGGCGCGCACGCCGTCGAAGTGCGCTACTTCGAGAACACCGGGCACCAGACGTTGCGGCTGACCTGGAGCGGTCCCGACAGCGGCGGCGCGACGGAAGTGATCGGCGGAAGCTCGTTCCAACAGGACGCCGGCGCCGACGACGAACAAGGACACGTGGCGGAAAATTCGTCCGGCGACATCGCCGCCGTGCTGGCGGTCACCGACCCCGACGCCGGCGACACGCACACGTTCGCCGTCGACGACGCGCGGTTCGAGGTCGTGGTTCAAGACGGCCGTCCGGTCCTGAAACTGAAGGACGGCGTCAGCCTCGATCATGAATCCGAGGCGACCGTCGCCGTGACCGTGACTGTGACCGACGCGGCCGGCGAAAGTTCCGCCACCACGTTCGACATCCACGTCGACGACGTCGCCGAAGCGCCGGTCGCGTCGCCGGTCGCCGACCAGGCGGCCGACGAAGACGCGGCCTTTTCCTTCGACGCCGGGGCCGCGTTCATGGATCCCGACGGCGGAGCCCTGACGTTTGCGCTCACCGGCCCTTCCTGGGCGACGATCGACCCCGACAGCGGCGTCATCACCGGCACGCCCGACAACGACGATGTCGGCGCAGCGGCCTTCTTGGTCACCGCCACGGACCCGGCGGGAGACACGGCGACGGCTTCGTTCACCGTCACGGTCGCCAACACCAACGACGCGCCGACGGCGATTGTCACCGACATCGCGCCGGTCGCCGCGCTTCCTGAAGCGCCGATGGTGTTCCGCTTCTCATCCAACGATCTCGACGGCGACGGCGCGGCCGACACCGGCGGCGCCGACGGCGACTCCGTGGCGGCTTGGACCGACGCGGTCGGCGGCCGCACGGCCACCGGGCCGGCGGCGAGCCTCGACGCCGACGCGCTCCCGGGCGGCGACACGATGGACTTCGCCCGTTCGTCGGGAACCTTGAAATTCGGCTCCGACAGCGCCGTCAACAACGCCACGTTCACCGAGAAGTCGTTCGCGTTCGCCTTTACGACCGGCGACGACGTCTCCGGCACGCAGGTGATCTACGAACAGGGCGGCAACGCGCGTGGCTACAGCCTGGCGATCGCGCCCGACCCGGCGACCGGCGAGGCGACGCTGTACGCGTTCGCCTACAACGATCGCGAATGGGCGCCCGGCGAACAGTTCGCCGCCATAAGCCTCGGACCGGTGACGGCGAACACCACCTACACCGCGGCCATGGTCCACGACGCGGCCAGCTCCAATCCGGCCGAGCAAACCCTCAGCGCCTATCTCAACGGTGCGCTGATGGGCGTCATCGACCACGTGGCGGCGCAATACGGCCACTCCGGCGCTCCCGGCATCGGCGGCGTCGGCGACAATTCGGTTCATCCCGTCACCCACGCCGTCATCGGAACGGCGGGAACCGATTTCAAAGGCTCGATCGCCGATGTGATGTCGTGGAACGCGGTGATCGACGCGGCCGAAGCGGTCGAGCTTCACAATTGGCTCGACATGACCTGGGTCCAAGGGCTCGACCCGTCCGCGGTCACCTCCACCGGGATCTCCGAAAACGCCGTCGCCGGCGACGTCGTCGGCAACGTCGCGGTCGTCGACGTCGACCTGGGCGACACGCACAGCTTTGTCGTCTCCGACCCGCGGTTCGACGTCGTGGACGGCGAACTGCGCGTCGCCGCGGGCGCGGACTTCGATTTTGAAACCGAATCGTCGATTGACGTGACGATCACGGCGACGGATTCAGGCGGCGCCTCGGTGTCGACGACGGTCACGGTTTCGGTGCTGCAGGGCAATGACGCGCCGACGGACATCGACGCCGACTTCGGGCCGTTCATGCCGGGCGGCGCCGTGTTCGACTTCAACGCCGCCGATCTCGACGGCGACGGGGTCGCCGACACCGGTCGGTTCGACGGCGACGCCGTCAATTTGTGGACGGACTCGATCTCCGGCGCAGCCGCCGATCCGGACGCAACCGCGGCGCGCTTCGCCGTCGACGCCAACGGCCACGCCGGCGTCGACTTCGCCAACACCAACGACGCGTTGGAGTTCAGCTCCTCAGCCGCCGTCAATTCCGCATCGACTTACGCGGAAAAGTCCTTCGCCTTCTCGTTCACCACCGGCGCGGACGTTACCGGCACTCAAGTGATCTACGAGCAAGGAGGCTCGACGCGGGGCTATGTGCTGGCGATCGCGCCGGACCCGTCGAACGGCGGCGCGCCGACGCTCTACGCATTCGTCTACAACAAGGCCGAATGGAACGGCTCGCACCGCTACAAGTCGATCAACATGGGCGAGATCGACGCCGACACCACCTATTCCGCCGTGATGGTCCACGACGCGACGGGCGCCAACCCGAACAGCCAGACCTGGTCAGCCTGGCTCGACGGCGAGTTGGTCGGCGTCGAGACCCACGTCGGGGTCCAGCACAGCCACGGCGACGCCCCGGCTCTCGGAGGCGTCAATTCCGGCATCTTGCATCCGGTGACCTACGCGTCGCTGCGCGAGGGTGACGCCACCGATTTTGAAGGCGTCATCCATCAGGCGACGTCGTGGAACCGGGCGCTCGACGACGCCGAAGTCAGCCAGATCGACAACCACCACGACAAAGCCTGGGGCGACGGCTTCGCCGGACATGTGCCGGCCGACGCGGAGCCCGGCATCGTCGTCGCGCAGCTTTCGGCAATCGACCCGGACGGCGACGCCGGCCTGGTGTTTTCGGTTCCTGGCGACGTGCCGTTCGAAATCGTCGGTTCCGAACTCGTGGTCAAGGGCGGCGCGACGCTGACGGCGGGCGATCACGACGTCCTCGTCACGGTCACGGATCCGGACGGCGCCGCGTACAGCGAAACCTTCACCGTCGTCGTCGGCGGCGCCGGCGCGCCGGCGGCCGCGTCGGCGGGCGGAGCGGCGGCCGCGACGTCGTCCGACTCCGCGCCCGAAGACGTGTTCGTTCTCGGCGCCAAGCTCGACGGCTCCGTCGAGGGAGCGGCGGGGTGGACCGACGCCATCGAGATCAGCCGCGCCGCCGAAGCGGTGCATGGCGAATGGTTGGTGACGACCGACTCCGGCGATGAGGTCACGGCGGCCAACGGCGACGGCTACTTTGACTTCGGCGCAGATGTGTCCGGCCACATCGAATTCGCGGACGGAGCGCGGGTCGATTTCACCGACATCGACACGATCCAGTGGCAATAGCGCGAACCTCCACGGCCTAGCTGCCGGGCGCGGACGAACTGCGCCAGCGCCGCCGGCGCGAACATGCGGCGCTGCCGGGCGCGCTCGGCGACCGCAATTCGGCTTGGGCTTGCGATCTCGATACGGCTTCGCGCCGCGCGCGGAGGAATGGAACATCGAGCGGGTCGCCCACGCCGGCGCCGGCGCCTGGGCCTTGGCGTTGCATGACAACGGTCGTGCGGCGCCGACGAAATCTATTGGCGCCGGCCTAGGCGGTGTTGGCCATGAATTTCGCGATCGACCGCGCGGCCTGGCGGACGCGCTGTTCATTTTCTATGAGCGCGATGCGGACGAACCCCTCGCCGTGTTCGCCGAAGCCGACTCCGGGCGAGACCGCGACGTCGGCTTCCTCCACGAGACGCTTGGCGAATGTGAGCGAACCCAAGTTCGAAAATCTCTCAGGGATCGGCGCCCAGGCAAACATCGAGGCGGCCGGCGGCGGGATGTTCCAGCCCGCCCGACCGAAACTCTCCACCAGCACGTCGCGGCGCGCGCGGTAGGTTGCGCGCGCGTCTGCGACGCAGTCTTGCGGTCCGTCCAGCGCGGCGCACGCGGCGATCTGAATCGGGGTGTAGGCGCCGTAGTCGAGGTAGGACTTCACCCGCGCCAACGCGGCGATCAGACGTTCGTCACCGGCCGCAAAGCCGATACGAAACCCCGCCATCGAATAGGTCTTCGACAAGGACGTGGTTTCCACGGCGCGCTTCTTGGCGCCGTCGACTTGCAGCACCGACGGCGGCGGGTCGCCGTCGAAGTATATCTCCGAATACGCGAGGTCCGAGAGGATCAGCAGGTCGTGCTTTTCCGCGAATTTGACGACATCCTTGTAGAAGTCGAGACCCGCCGTCTGCGCCGTCGGATTGGCAGGGAAACAGGTGACCACGGCGATCGGCGGCGGCACCATGTGCCCGACCGCCTTCTCGAGCCCGCGCAGATAGTCGTCCGCCGTCGGCGCGTGCACCGGCCGGATCGACGCGCCGGCGATGATGAAGCCGAAGGCGTGGATCGGGTAGGACGGGCTCGGCGCCAGCACGACGTCGCCCGGAGCCGAGATCGCCTGCGCGATGTTGGCGAAGCCTTCCTTGGATCCAAGCGTCGCCACGACTTCGGTCTCCGGATCCAGGCGGACGCCGAATCGCCGGTCGTAGTAACGCGCCAGAGACTTGCGCAGCCCGGGAATGCCCTTCGACATGGAGTAGCGGTTGGTGCGCGGCTTCGTCGCGGCTTCGACCAGCTTCGCGATGATGTGCGGCGGCGTTGGAAGATCGGGGTTGCCCATGCCGAGGTCGATGATGTCGGCGCCCGCGGCGCGGCGTTCGGCTTTGACGCGGTTGACTTCGTTGAAGACGTAGGGCGGCAAGCGCCGAATTTTGTGAAACCCGTCCAGGTCGCGGTCGGTCGGCATGGCATGTCCCTCGGCGCGCCGGCGCGGCGCCGTTCGATCCTAGGGCGAATTGCGACGCAAGCGCGGCGTCTTTCGCGCGGCGCGGCGGCGGTTCGGCCGAAGCCGGCCCGCCGGATCACATCGCTGACCGGTCTTCCC
>JAJFFL010000023.1 GCA_021776705.1 Alphaproteobacteria bacterium | reverse complement strand
GCGGCTGGTTTTTTCGCCGCCGGCTTCTTCGCCGCCGCGGCCCTTTTCGGGACCGGCGCGCCGATCATCGCCTTGAGGTAGCGCCCGGTCCAACTCGCCTTGACCTTGGCGACGTCCTCGGGCGTGCCGACGGCGACGATCTCGCCGCCGCCGTCGCCGCCTTCGGGGCCGAGATCGACGATCCAGTCGGCGGTCTTGATGACGTCGAGGTTGTGTTCGATGACCAGGACCGAATTGCCGGCCTCGACCAGCTCCTGCAGCACCTCCAAGAGCTTGCGCACGTCCTCGAAATGCAGGCCGGTCGTCGGTTCGTCGAGGATGTAGAGGGTGCGGCCGGTGGCGCGCTTGGACAGCTCCTTCGACAGCTTCACCCGCTGCGCCTCGCCGCCGGACAAGGTCGTCGCCTGTTGGCCGACGTGGATGTAGCCGAGGCCGACGCGCTGCAGCGTCGTCATCTTGTCGCGGATCGACGGCACCGCTTTGAAGAAGTCGGCCGCCTCATCGACGGTCATCTCCAACACGTCGGCGATCGACTTGCCCTTGAACTTCACCTCGAGGGTTTCGCGGTTGTATCGCTTGCCCTGGCAGGTGTCGCACTCGACGTAGACGTCGGGCAGGAAGTGCATCTCGATCTTGAGGACGCCGTCGCCCTGGCAGGCCTCGCAGCGTCCGCCTTTGACGTTGAACGAAAACCGCCCGGGCTTGTAGCCGCGCGCCTGGCTCTCGGGCAGGCCGGCGAACCAGTCCCGGATCGGCGTGAACGCGCCGGTGTAGGTGGCGGGGTTCGAGCGCGGTGTCCGGCCGATCGGGCTTTGGTCGATGTCGATGACCTTGTCGAGCTGTTCGAGGCCGTCGATCGCGTCGTGGTGCGCGGGCGCCGCCGAAGCGCCGTTGATGCGCCGGGCGGCGGCCTTGTAGAGGGTTTCGATCGTCAGCGTCGACTTGCCGCCGCCGGAGACGCCGGTGACGCAGACGAACATGCCGAGCGGGAATTCCGCGGTGACGTTCTTGAGGTTGTTGCCGGAGGCGCCGACGATCTTGAGAACCCGCCGCGGGTCCATGTCGCGACGCCGGGCCGGGATGGCGATTTCGCGCGCCCCCGACAGGTAGTCGCCGGTGAGACTGTTCTTCGCCTTCTTGATCGCGGCCGGCGTCCCCGCGGCCACGACTTCGCCGCCGTGGACGCCGGCGCGCGGCCCCATGTCGATGACGTGGTCCGCGGCGAGGATCGCCTCCTCGTCGTGCTCGACCACGATCACCGTGTTGCCGAGGTCGCGCAGATTCCGGAGCGTCTCCAGCAGCCGCGCGTTGTCGCGCTGGTGCAGGCCGATGGACGGTTCGTCGAGCACGTAGAGCACGCCGGTGAGGCCGGACCCAATTTGCGACGCCAGCCGAATTCGCTGGCTTTCGCCGCCGGACAAGGTCCCGGACGCGCGGTCGAGGGTGAGATACTCTAGCCCGACGTCGTTGAGGAACCGCAGCCGTTCCCGGATCTCCTTCAGGATCCGCTGCGCGATCTCGGTGTCCTTGGCCGACAGTCGATCCTCGAGCGCGTCGAACCAGTCGTTCGCGACCCGGATCGAGAGGGCGGTGGTTTCGGAGATGTCGCGTTCGCCGACTTTCACCGACAAGGCCTCCGGCTTCAGCCGCTTGCCGCCGCAGGACGAGCACGGGACCGCGGCCTGGTAGCGCGCCAGCTCTTCGCGCACCCACTGCGAGTCGGTCTCGCGCCACCTTCGCTCCATGTTCGGGATCACGCCTTCGAACGGCTTGGTGGTTTCGTAGCGGCGCACGCCGTCGTCGTAGACGAACTTGATCTTGTCGACGCCGGTTCCGAACAAGACCTTGTCGCGCACGTCGTTCTTGAGTTTCGACCAGGCGGTGGTCACCGACTGACCGTAGTGTTTCGCCAGCGCGTCCAGCGTCTGTTCGTAGAGCTTCGACGTGCCTTTCGACCACGGCGCGATGGCGCCCTGGCGCAAGCTCTTCGACGTGTCCGGCACGACCAGATCGGCGTCGAACTTGAGTTCTTGGCCGAGGCCGTCGCAGGCCGGGCAGGCGCCGTGGGGCGAGTTGAAGGAGAACAGCCGCGGTTCGATCTCCGGCAGCGTGAAGCCGGAGATCGGGCAGGCGAAGTTCTGCGAGAACAGAATGCGTTTCGGCGATCCGTCGTCGTCGGTTTCGTCGGCGAACTCGACCACCGCCAGGCCGTCCGCCAATCGCAGGGCGGTTTCGAAACTGTCCGCGAGCCGCGTCTCGGCGCCGGCGCGAACGACGATGCGGTCCACGACCACGTCGATGTCGTGCTTGAACTTCTTGTTCAACGTCGGCGGGCTCTCGAGATCGTGGTAGGCGCCGTCGACCTTGACGCGCTGAAAGCCCTGTTTGAGGAAGTCCGCGAACTCTTTTCGGTATTCGACCTTGCGCCCGCGCACGACGGGAGCCAGGAGAAACAACCGCGTCTTTTCCGGCAGCGCCAGCACCCGGTCGACCATTTGGGCGACGGTCTGGGACTCGATCGGCAGACCGGTGGCGGGCGAATAGGGCACGCCGACGCGGGCCCAGAGGAGCCGCATGTAGTCGTAGATCTCGGTGACCGTCGCCACCGTCGAGCGCGGGTTGCGCGACGTCGTCTTCTGCTCGATTGAAATCGCCGGCGACAAGCCGTCGATCGACTCCACGTCCGGTTTTTGCATCAGTTGCAGGAATTGGCGCGCGTAGGCCGACAGGCTCTCGACGTAGCGCCGCTGTCCTTCGGCGTAGATGGTGTCGAAGGCCAGCGAGGACTTGCCGGAGCCCGACAGGCCGGTGACGACGACAAGCGCGTCGCGCGGCACGTCGACGTCGACGTTTTTGAGGTTGTGCGCCTTGGCGCCGCGCACCGAAATGAATTTCCTGGCGTCCGCCATTCGCGAGCCCTTTGACCGGAGCGCATGGACATAGGCCGCGCGGCCCATGTCTCACAGGAGAACAGCATAGGAACAGATTCGCAATTGTCGCGAACTTCTTCACAGGACGGCGGCCGTCTGGCAGCTTGGGGCGATTGAGTGACAGGGGACGCAAATGAATCTGCGCTCACGTTTCGCGAGCGCGGCGGCGACGGTCGCCGCGGCGTGCGCGGCCCAGTCGGGGACGCAGGAGCCCTCCGACGCGGCCGCCGCGCTGGCCGTCTGCGCCGCCGAGATCGTTCGCTACGATGGAACCGACATGCCGGCGCTGGAAAGCGTCGCGGTGGAGACCTCGACAGGCGCGATCTTGTTGCTCGGCGCCCGCCACAGTCGCGACCCCGGCGATCCCCAGAACGCACGGATCGCGGACGCCTTCGCGGCCTTTGACCCGGACGTGGCGCTCTTCGAGGGGCCCGATCGCGGCGAAGCCGAAACCGCGGACGCCACGATCCGCGACATGGGCGAAAGCGGCTACGTGCGGTTTCTCGCCAAGAAGGCGGGCGCGCATGTCGGCCCGCTGGACCCGGATCCGCGCGAGGAGTTCCTCTATGTCCTCGAGACGTTCACTGTCGAGCAAGCGGCGCTTTTCTACTTGTTGCGTTCCGCGGCGCAGTGGCGCGATCGCGAAGGCGTACGTGGCGCGGAGATGGACGCGCGAATGGAGGCGTTCCTGGCGCGCGCCAACAGTCTGTTTGAATCGCTGCCGCCCCCCAACGATCATTTTCGCCTCGAATCGACGGCCGACCTGAGCGCGCTCTACGCGCGCAACTTCACCGCACCGCCAGATTGGCGCGATGCGCCGATGCGCTGGTTTTCGCCGGAGCAAAAAGACCTCGACACCGGCGGTCAATTCACCAACGCGGTCAATGCGCGGTCGAGCGACTTCCGCAACATCAATATGTACCGCGCCGCGGCGGGCCCGTCGCTCGACGGGCGGCGCGTGTTCGGCGTCGTCGGCGGCGATCATCTGCCGCGGCTCAAGCCGGCGCTGGAGTGCCTCGGACGAACCGGCTAAATCATCGCCGCCGCCGCATGGCGGGGCTGACGGAGTACACGATGACAACGGCGAAATCTTATTCGGGAGGCTGCCATTGCGGCGCGGTGAAGTACGAGGTCGTCTCCGATCTCTCGCCGGTGATGGAGTGCAACTGTTCGCATTGCGCGATGAAGGGTTTTCTTTTGACCTTCGTCCCGACCGACTCGTTCAAGCTGATTTCCGGCGCCGACGCGCAGACCGAATACCGATTCAACAAGAAGCACATCCAACACGTGTTCTGCGCCACTTGCGGGGTGCAGTCGTTCGGACGCGGCACCAGTCCCGACGGGTCGGAGATGGTGGCGGTCAACGTGCGCTGCTTGGAGGGCGTCGACCTGGCGGCTTTGGAACCCACACCGGTGGACGGGCGGAGCTTTTGACTGGCTCATCCACAGCCGATTCAACGGGAACCCTGGACGCCGCCGCCGACGCGGCGCCGAATAATCGGCGTATTGACGACGAGAACAAAGTGTGAACACACTTCTTGTCCATGAATTCATGAGCCGTCGCGGAACAGCGAAGTACGGGAAAGCGACGAACAGCGAAGGAGACAGGCGATGGCCGGCTCGTTGAACAAGGTGATGATCATCGGCAACCTCGGGCGCGACCCCGAAGTGCGCAAGCTGCCGTCGGGCGATCCGGTGGTGAACTTGCGGATCGCGACATCGGAGAATTGGCGCGACAAGGCCACCGGCGAAAAGCGCGAAAAGACCGAGTGGCATTCGGTCGCGATTTTCAACGAGAACCTGGCGCGGGTGGCGGAGAACTATCTCCGCAAGGGCACGCGGGTGTACATCGAGGGCCAGCTCCAGACCCGCAAGTGGCAGGATCAGGACGGCAACGACAAGTACTCGACCGAGATCGTGCTGCAGAAGTTCCGCGGCGATCTGCAGATCTTGTCCGCCAAGGGCGAAGAATCCGGCGGCTACGACGACGATCGCGGCGGCTCGTCCCGCGCTTCCGGCGGCGGCGGCGACGCTTCGCCGGCGAGCTCCGGCCCTAAAGAAAACTTCGAGCTCGACGACGAGATTCCGTTCTAGCCGCGCACGCGCCGGCGCGCATGACCTGGATTCAAGCCGTCGACCGTGAGGACGCGGACGAGCGGCTGCGCAAGCTGCTCGACCGCGTCGCCGGAGCGGACGGTCAAATCGACAACATTCTGGCCGCGCACACATTGCGGCCGCACACGCTTGAAGGCCACATGGGGCTTTACAAGGCGGTGCTGCATCACTTCGGCAATGCGCTGCCCAAAGCCTACCTTGAGGCGATCGGCGTCTACGTCAGTTCGCTCAACGCCTGCGCCTACTGCGTCGAACACCACGCCGCCGGCCTGGCGCGGGAGGTCGGCGACCCGAAGCGCAGCCAAGACATGGTGCGGGCATTGCTCGTCAACCGCCCCGCGGAAGCCTTTGGCGGGCGCGACCTCGCCGGCTTGCGCTACGCCGCCATGCTGACGTTGCGCCCCGCCGACGTCGGCGAACGCGACGTCGACGGCTTGCGCGACGCCGGATTCGACGACGGCGAGATCCTCGAGATCAATCAGGTGACGGCGTACTTCGCCTACGCCAACCGCACCGTGCTCGGCCTCGGCGTGACGACCGCCGGCGAGGCTCTTGGCCAGGCGCCGCGCGCTTCCGACGAACCGGGAGACTGGTCGCACCGTTGAGCGCCGGCGACGCGAGCCTTCGCGCCGCGACGCCGGCGTGGCATGACCGAAGACGAGCAGACGGCGAGACGGGGAACGGCGCATGCGCATCCTGGTGACCGGCGGCCACGGCTTCATCGGCGCCCACGTCTGCGCGCGGCTCGTCGCCGACGGCCACGACGTGATCGGCGCCGGCCGCAAGGCGGCTTGGGCGCGTCGGCGCTTTCCTTACGTCCGCTGGATCGACGCCGACTTTCGACGCGACGTCGCGCCGGACGCATGGTTTCGCCGCCTCGACGGCGTCGACACGGTCATCAACTGCGTCGGCGTCTTGCAGGACGCGCCGGGCGACTCGGTTCAGGCCGCGCACGTCGACGGGGCCGACGCGCTGTTCGCGGCTTGCGAGGCCTGCGGCGTGCGCCGGGTGATTCATGTGTCGGCGGTCGGCGTCGACGCCGACACCGCTTACGCCCGAACCAAGCGCGACGGCGAGGATCGTCTCAAGGCGCGCGATCTGGACTGGGTGATCTTGCGGCCGTCGCTGGTGCTGGCGCGGCAGGCGCACGGCGGCACGGCGTTGATCCGCGGCTTGGCCGGCGTTCCGTTCGTGACGCCGTTGCCGCAGCGGGACGCGCGATTTCAACCGGTGTGGATGCACGACCTGACCGCCACGACGGCGCTGTTGGCCGCCCCGGGCGGGCCGTCGCGGTTGACGCTCGACGTCGCCGGCCCGACCCCGCTTTCGCTTGAGGACATCGTGCGCGGCTACCGGCGTTGGCTCGGCTTCGGCGACGCCCCGGTGCTGCGCGCTCCGCCGGCGTTGACGCGGCCGCTGTTCGCGCTTGGCGATGCGGCGGCGTGGTTGGGGGCCAAGTCGGCGCTGCGGACGACGTCGGAACGCCAGATGGCGCACGGGGTGGCCGCCGACCCCGGCCCGTGGACGTCGGTGACCGGAATTGCGCCGCAAGGCTTCGAGGCCGGCTTGGCCGCGTCTCCGGCGACGGCGCAGGATCGCTGGCACGCGCGTCTGGTGTGGCTGAAGCCGGTCGCGCGGTTGACGCTCGGGCTTTACTGGATTCTCAGCGGCGTCTTCGCGGTCACGCTGGCGCGCGCCTCCGCGTTCGACATTTTGGCCGCCGCCGGATTCTCGACCGCCGTTCAGGCCCCGGTGTTGTGGCTGGGCGCCGCGCTCGACGTCGTTCTCGGCGCCATGTTGTTGGTGCGGCTGCGTCCGCGGCCGGCGGCTTTGGCGATGATCGCCGTCACCGTCGTCTATGTCGCGGTGTTGTCGGTTCGCGCCCCGTGGCTGTGGGCCGACGCGCTGGCGCCGATACTCAAGGTGTTTCCGATGATGGCGCTCGCCGCGTTCGTCGCCGCCATCGAGGAGGACCGGTGATCGACGTCTATTCCGCCGTCAAGGTCGCCCATCTGCTGTCCGCCGCCGTCCTGTTCGGAACCGGACTCGGCATCGCCTACTTCATGTTCGCGGCCTGGAGGTCGCGCGAGCCGTCGGCCTTCGCCGTCACCGCCCGCCACGTCGTGCTCGCCGACCTCGTCTTCACCGCCGCCGCCGTCGTGGCCCAGCCGTTGACCGGTTTCGCCTTGATTCATCTCGGCGGCTGGCCGTGGAACGCGCCTTGGCTGCTCGCGTCCTATGCGCTGTACGCGGTCGCGGGGGCGTGTTGGCTGCCCGTGGTCTGGATCCAGATCCGGGTGGCGCGCCTGTCCGCCGCCGCGCGCGGCCGCGGCGAGGTTCCTGGGGCCGACGTGCGGCGTTTGATGCGGATCTGGTTTTGGCTTGGTTGGCCGGCGTTCGCCGCGGTCGTCGGCGTTTATGCGTTGATGGTCGCGAAACCCTCGTTTTGACGCCGTGTCCGCTGTGAACAAAACCGTGAGCGCCGACCTTTCGCCTTGACGCCGGGCGGGGTCGTGGTGCGTAACCAAGGTTCGGTCGACGAACGGGTAGAGAGCCATGCAAGAGCTCGGCGACGCCGTCGGAAAGAAGGGTCGCCGCCGCACCGGCCGCGACCGCGACGACCGTCAGGTCGAGACTGCCTCGGATCGAATCGGCGCGGACGCCTCGGGCGCCTCCGTCATCGCCGCGCCTGGCGAGGTTCCAGACAAGCTTGGACGACTGCTGGCGCAGGAATCGGGACCGCGTCCGGACGCCGCGCGCAAATCCGGTTTCGTGCACCGCACCGGACAAGCGGTGGCGACCGGCGTCGCACGCACCCTGGGCGCCGTCGCGTTCGCCACCCCCGCGGTGCTGCTTGCGGCGATCTATTTCCGGCGTTTGGTGCTGCTGCGCCAGGACCCCTCATTGTCGACGGCGGCGCAGGGCGAAGCTGGGGTGGCGCTTTTCGTTCTGGCGATCGCCGCGGCGTCGTTGACGCTGTCGTGGCTCGCCTTCACCGGCCGCCTGCGCCGCACCCTCGCGGCTGTCGCGTTCTTGTGCGTGGCGACCGTGTGCCTGGTCCTCGGCGTCGCGTTTTTCGGCGTCTGACCGCCGTCGCTCAAGACTCTAAGGCCGGTATGCTTCCACGATCGCCGTGGTGTCAGCGCCGCCTACCTGCGCGGCGCCGGCGATGGTGTAGATCGCGTCGCCGACCGTGACCGCGCCGAGACCGTGGCGGGGCGTCGGCATCGGGGCGAGAGCCTCCCAGGCGTCCGCCGCCGGATCGTAGACCCAGGCGTCGGCGAACACGCCGCCGCCGCCTCCGGGCGCGAAGAATTCGCCGCCGAACGCGTAGAGCTTGCCGCCGAGCGTCGCGGCCGCGAGTCCGCCTTGCGCTTTCGGCATCGGCGCAGCTTTGTCCCAGCGCATGCCCGGCCCGGGGCCGTCGACATCGACGCTCAAGACTTCATGCGCCGGCGTGTTTCCGCCGCTGACCGTTCGCCCGCCGACGACATGCAGCCGGCCGTCGATCACGACGGAGGCCGCGGAATTGCGGGCCGTGGACGCCGGGAGGCCGATGTCCCAGGAGTCCGCCGCCGGGTCGTAGATCTGGTGCGAGGTGACGTCGGCGTGGTCGAGCCATTCGGCGTTGCGCGCGCCGGCCGGGCGGCGGCCGCCGACGAGGTGAATCCGGCCGTTCAAAACCCCGCCGACCGTTTCGGCCTGAGGCGCCGGCATCGGCGCCGCTTCGCGCCAGCCATCGTCAAGCGAGTCCGTGTCGAGGACATGGGTCGTCGCCCGCGAGCTCCAGCGGCCGCCGAAATCGGCGGAATAGCCGCCGAAGGCGAACACGCGCCGCTCGACCGCGACCGCGAACGGGTGATGCCGCGGTTCGGGAAACGCAGGGCCCTCGACCCAGACGTCGGCGTCGACGTCGTAGATGAACACCCGCCGGGAAATGTTTTGCTGGCTTTCGGGCGCTTGCGGCGTCAATCCGCCGACCACGTAGACTCGATTTTCTAGCACCGCCGGGTAGATCTCCTGAACGACGCCGGGCGCGTCGGCGCGGCGCGTCCAGCCGCTGTCGAAGGCGAACGCCGGGCGCGCTTGCAGTCCGGCCCATCCCGCCGCGCCGACGGCGAGCAGGCTGCGGCGGTTGAACGTCGGGGTGCGGTCGGTCATGGCGGGGCTCGTTTCGGGGCGGATGTCGCGTTCCTCCGTGACGCCGGTGGCGGCCCAAACCTACGTCGAATCGACCAATGCCGCATTCATCGGGACAAACGGCGGCTGTCGCCGCCGCGCGCCTTGGCGGAGATTAAAATTGCTTCAGAATCAATGTCCGGACAGCTTTTCCGATGCGTTCCGACAGGGAATTTGTTTTACTGCAGGACGATAACCCCGACGCTTTTCGGCGTCGCGGACGATTTGGTCGATCGAGGTTCGACGCATGGTGAAACGCTCGCCGAAGAAGAGCGAAACGCTCGAAGTGCGGATTTCCTACGACGCCAAACAGGCGTTCATGGAAGCCTGCGCGGCGCGGGGCCTGTCCGCCAGCGAGGCGGTGCGCGCCTTCGTCGAGGCGTATCCGGAAAAACGTTCGCGGCTTGCTTTGAACTCGCTTTCGAAGGAGCTGAACATGCTGTTCACCAATTTGTCCCTGCCGTTGAAAATATCCGGCGCCGTCGCGGCGGCCGCGGTCGGGTCGCTGGCTCTCGGCGCCGCCCCGTCGGCGGCCGACTCCGACAAGCGCGCCCAATTCGAGAAACTCGACACCAACGGCGATGAGTCGGTGTCGCTCTGAGAACTCTACCAATCCGCCGGCTACAACGCCGATGGGAGCGTCACCGAAGAGTTCTACGCCGAAATGCTGGCGGTCGCGGTGGCGAGCGCCAACGCGGATTCGCCGGGTCTGTTCAACGAGGACGGACTTCGAAACCTGGTCGCCAGCCATCTCGGACCGGCGCTCGAATCCGGGTCATTGACCGTCCGCAGCGTGTTCGGCGAATTCGACGCTGACGGCGACGGCGGCATGTCGTTCCAAGAGTACCTCGACGCCGACGAGGGCTCCGACTGGCGCCGCGACGACGACTGAAGACTGCGGATCGCAGCCGATGGCGGGCGTATAGACACGAATCCGCACGCCGCTGCACATGATCCGTGTTTCGATGCCTGAGACCGCCGGGCAGCCTGGCTCCCGGCGGCTCAATGCGGCGCAAGGACGAACGCATGCCACGGCCGGACGGCGCACAGGATCGGGATCCCAAGAAAAGCGAAATCCTGATCGTGCGCCTGTCGCATGAGGCCAAGCAGGCGTTCATGGAGGCTTGCCGTCGCGATCAGCGTTCGGCGAGCGACGTGGTGCGCGGTCTGGTCGACCGCTACGCCGCGCGCCGGATGGAAGGCCGCCTTCGTGTCACTGCGAAGGAGTTCGCCATGTTTTTGTCAAACCTCTCCACGCCCGCCCGGGTCGCCGCGGCGACCGCGGCCGGCGCCCTCGGCGCCGTCGCCCTGGCGGTCGCCCCGTCGACGGCCGGCGGCGATGAAAAAGCTGCGTTTCAGTCGATGGATGCGAATGCGGACGGTCTCGTCACTTTGAGTGAGTTTTACGCCTCCGGCGGCATGAACGCCGACGGCGCGGCCACCGTGGAGACTCGGGCGCAGGTTCTCGCCGGAACCTTGGCGGGTCTGAAAGCCGAAACCGGCGCGGATGTCGGCGACGCGGCGACGGCGGAAAAAATCGCCGCCAAGATCAACGCTGAATTCAAACATGTCGGCGAGAAAATGCGGCTGCTCTTCAACGAGGTGGATTCCGATGACGACGGCGCATGGTCGTTGGACGAGTTCAAGCGGATGAAAGCCGACGCCGGCGCCAGCTTTCGCCGCAAGCCGACCGAGGCCGAGGCGGAAAAATTGAAACTCGCCAAAGAGGCGTACGAACTGCGCAAGCTGCAACCGGCGGACGAAGACTAGGACGCGGCGCGGTCGGGGCGCTTGAACGCGGATCTCCAACCCGCGCGCGCTTCTGACACATGTTTCGCGTTACTCACGGCCCGGTCCTTGAGACCGGGCCGTTTGCATTTGCCCGCACCCCCCGCGATTGCTAGAAGAATTGGGACTTACCCTCTCGATTCGACGCCATGACGCGATGCCGCGCCGGCGTCGGCAACCGCCAGGAATTTCGTGTCCGACACACCCATCGACGAAGACCCGCCGCACGCCGACGGCGTGAACGTGATCGCCATCGAAGACGAGATGCGCCGTTCGTATCTCGACTACGCGATGAGCGTCATCGTCTCCCGGGCGATCCCCGACGCGCGCGACGGGCTCAAGCCGGTGCACCGCCGCATCCTCTACGCGATGCATGAGGGCGGCTACTCGCACGACAAGTCGATGAAGAAGTGCGCCAACGTGGTCGGCGACGTGATGGGGCGTTACCACCCGCACGGCGACTCGGCGATCTACGACGCGCTGGTGCGCATGGCGCAGCCGTTTTCAATGGGCCTGCCGCTGATCGACGGCCAGGGCAACTTCGGTTCGGTCGACGGCGATCCGCCGGCGGCGATGCGCTACACCGAGTGCCGCATGGACGAAGCGGCGAGTTTCATCCTCGCCGACATCGACAAGTCCACCGTCGACTTTCAGGACAACTACGACGCGTCGCGCGAAGAGCCGGTCGTGTTGCCGGCCCGGTTTCCGAACCTGCTGGTCAACGGCGGCGGCGGCATCGCCGTCGGCATGGCGACGAACGTGCCGCCGCACAACCTCGGCGAAATCATCGACGCCGCGACGGCTTTGATCGACGACCCTTCGATCGGCGACGCGGAACTGCTGGAGATCGTGCCCGGTCCGGACTTTCCGACCGGCGGTCTGATCGTCGGCCGCGCCGGCGCCCGGCAGGGCCTGGCGACGGGCCGCGGTTCGGTGATGATGCGCGGCGTCGCCGAAATCGAAGAGGTCCGTTCTGGACGGCAGGCGATCATCATCACCGAGATTCCGTTCCAGGTGAACAAGTCGACGATGATCGAAAAAATCGCCGATTTGGTGCGCGAAAAGCGCGTCGAAGGCATCGCCGATCTGCGCGACGAGAGCGACCGCGACGGGATGCGGGTCGTCATCGAACTCAAGCGCGACGCCGTCGGCGACGTGGTCCTGAACCAGCTCTACCGCTTCTCGCAGCTGCAGACGTCGTTCGGCGTCAATATGCTGGCGCTCAACGGCGGCCGGCCGGAGCTGCTGACGTTGCGGACCTGCTTGCAGGCGTTCGTGTCGTTCCGCGAAGAGGTCGTCGCGCGCCGCACCAAGCACGATCTCAAAAAGGCCCGTGATCGCGCCCACGTCTTGGTCGGCTTGGCGCTCGCCGTCGCCAACATCGACGAAGTGATCGCAACCATCCGCAAGGCGCCGGACCCGGCGACGGCGCGCGAACGGCTGATGGAGCGCGCCTGGCCGGCCAAGGACATGGCGCCGCTGATCTCCCTGGTCGCGGATCCGCGCTCGACCCTCGACGACAAGGGCGAGATCCGTCTGACGGAAGAACAATCGCGCGCCATTCTCGCGCTGCAGCTGCAACGGTTGACAGCCCTCGGCCGCGACGAGATCGGCGACGAAGCCAAAGGTCTCGCCGACAAGATCAAAGACTACCTCGACATATTGCGTTCGCGCCCGCGGGTGATGGAGATCATCAAGGCGGAACTCGCCGAGGTGAAAGACAAGTTCGCCATTCCGCGCCGTTCGCGGTTCCTCGACGCCGAACTCGAAATCGACGACGAATCGTTGATCGTGCGCGAGGACATGGTCGTGACCGTGACCCGCGGCGGCTACGTCAAGCGCACCGGTCTCAACGAATACAGAACGCAGCGCCGCGGCGGCAAAGGCCGATCCGGCATGTCGATGAAGGAAGAAGACGTCATCACCCGCGTCTTCGTCGCCTCCACGCACGCGCCGCTCTTGTGTTTCTCGTCGGCGGGCATGGTCTACAAGCTCAAGGTCTGGAAGCTGCCCCAGGGCGACCCGCGCACGCGCGGCAAGGCGTTCGTGAATCTGCTGCCGCTCAGCCAGTCCGAATCCGTCACCTCGGTGATGGCGCTGCCGGAGGACGAGGACGCGTGGGGCGAACTCGACGTCGTTTTCGCCACCAAGTCCGGCAAGGTGCGGCGCAACAAGTTGTCCGACTTCGTCAACGTCAACCGCGCCGGCAAAATCGCGATGAAGCCGGACGAGGGCGACGGCATCGTCGGCGTCCAGATCTGCACCGAAGACGAGGACGTGCTGCTGACCACGGTCAACGGCATGTGCATCCGCTTCAAGGTCACCGACGTCCGCGTGTTCGCGGGGCGCACGTCGACCGGCGTGCGCGGCGTCAACCTCGCCAAAGATGACGCCGTGATTTCGATGGCGGTCTTGCGCCACATCGACGTCGCCAGCCCCGAAGCGCGCGCTTACCTGAAGCACGCGACGGCGATGCGGCGCGCCGCCGCCGAGGACGCAGAAGACGAGGCGGCGCCGGAGACCGACGACGACGACGAAGTCGAAGCCGCTTTGTCGACGGAACGCCTCGCGGCGCTCGGCGCGGCGGAGCAATTCCTGATCACCGTCGCGGACGACGGCTTCGGAAAGCGGTCGTCGGCGTACGACTACCGGGTGACCGGCCGGGGCGGCAAAGGCCTGATCGCGCACGACCTTTCGCGCGGCGGCAAGCTCGTCGGGTCGTTCCCGGTCGATGACGCCGATGAACTGATGCTGGTCACCAACGCCGGCCAATTGATCCGCATGCCGGTGGGAGGCGTCCGCATCGCCGGCCGCAACACGCGCGGCGTGACGCTGATCCGGGTCAATGAGGGCGAGCGCGTGGTGTCGGTCGACCGGATCATGGACACCGGCGCCGCCGACGTCGACGACGGCGACGATCCCGAAACCTGAGCCGACGGCGGCGCAACGACGAGGAGTTCGGCATGGCGCGCAGCATCGGCCTCTGCCCGGGCACGTTCGATCCGATCACCAACGGCCACCTCGACATCGTCCGGCGCGCCGCGAAGATCGTCGACCGCCTGGTGATCGGCGTCGCCGTGAATCGCGACAAGGGGCCGTTGTTCACGCTTGAGGAACGCGTCGCCATGGTCGAGGCCGAGTGCGCCGGCTTTCGCCGCTTGGCGGAGATCGAGGTTCGGCCGTTCGACAGCCTGCTGATGCATTTCGCCGAGAAGGTCGGCGCGCAGATGATCTTGCGCGGGCTGCGGGCGGTCTCGGACTTCGAATACGAATTTCAGATGGTGGCCATGAACCAGCGCCTTAATCCGGACATCGAGACGGTTTTTCTGATGGCGGACCCGCGCCATCAAGCGATCGCCTCCCGGCTGGTGAAGGAGATCGCGCGACTCGGCGGCGACGTTTCGGCGTTCGTGCCGCCCGGCGTGGAAACGCTGCTGAAGGAGAAGATCGCGTGATCTCACATCTGTTCGCCGTCGCGCTCGCCGCGGCCGCCAGCGTTCCGACGCCCGACGACCCGGCGTCCGATCCCGAGAACTGGCGCCAGGTCGAGGCCGAAAATCTGCTGGTGATCGACACCAACAAAGGCCGCATCTTGGTTGAAACGGCGCCCGATTTCGCGCCCAACCACGTCGCGCGGATCAAGGAACTAACGCGCCAGAACTACTACGACGGGATCATTTTTCATCGCGTGATCGGCGATTTCATGGTCCAGACCGGAGACCCGACGGGCACCGGGCGCGGAGGATCGGGCCAGAAAATCAACGGCGAATTTTACATCGATCGGCCGACCGACATGGCGGTCGTCGTGGTCAACGACCGGCGCACGAACAAGGCCGGATTCCACAACGGCATGCCGGTCGTCACGCAGCCAGAAGCGTTGCGGATCATGACCGAGGACAACACCGTCGAAGCGTGGCTCAGCCACTGCAAGGGAATGGTCTCCATGGCCCGCGGCGATTCCCGCAACAGCGCCGACAGCCAATTCTTCCTGATGCGTCAAAGCTACCGCAACGACGGCGTGCGCAACACGTTCCTCGACCAGGAATACAGCGCCTGGGGACGGGTGGTCGGCGGTCTCGACGTCGTCAGCGCCATCAACGAAGGGACGGTCGGCGAGACATCCGGCTTCGTTCCCGACCTGGTCGACACCATGAGGGTCGCCGCGGATCTGCCGGACGACCAACGTCCAAGCGTTTGGGTGCTGCGGGAGGACGGTCCGTTGTTCGACGACTTTCTTGCCGAAGCCCGCACGGGCGTCGTCGGCGCGCTCGACGTGTGCGACGTCAACGTTCCGTCGGCCGTGCAGGACCCGACGCCCTAGCTTGAAGAGGAGCCGAGCGTGGCCGAAGACGCGGAAAACACACTGGTGATGGAACTTGAGGACGGCGCGGTCACGATCGCGCTGAAGCCGGACCTGGCGCCCGGCCATGTGACGCGGATCAAGGAACTCGCGCGCGACGGGTTTTATGACGGCTTGACCTTTCATCGCGTGGTCGACGGTTTCGTCGCCCAGGCCGGTTGCCCGACCGGGACCGGGACCAGCGGCTCCGGCAAAAAGCTCAAGGCCGAATTCAGCAAGGCCCCGCACGCGCGCGGCGTCTGCTCGATGGCGCGCACCAGCGACCCGAACTCGGCCGACAGCCAATTCTTCATCTGTCTCGACGCCGCGAATTTCCTCGACGGTCAATACACGGTCTGGGGCGAAGTCACGGACGGCATGGAGCTTGTCGACGCTCTGCCGAAGGGCGAGCCGCCGCGCGAACCGGGGAAAATCAAGACTCTGAAAGTCGTCGCCGACGTCTGAGCGCCGCGGCGCTTCCGAATCAGGGGCGAATCCGCGCAGCCTTCTTCGCCGACGCGGAGGAGGCGAAAATGACGGCGACGAAGTCTCGAAAGGTCGGTTTCTGGGAAGCGGTTCTGGCGGTCTATGTGACCGCCGTGATGTTTGCGTCCCTGTTCGCCACTATTGGTTTTCAAATCCAATTTCCGCTTGCGGTGAAGTGGTCGGCGATCGTGTGCGGCGTCTTGGCGTTGCTCTATCTGCTTTCGGCGGCCACCGACCGGGCGACGAAAGTCCTGGTCGGCAAGAAACGCCGCAAGCCCTCGAAAACCAAGAAAGTCTCCGCCGGCGACATTCCGCGTGGGCTTGTCCACAAGATCGAACGGCGCGCCGAAAAAGCGATCAAGCAGCACAGCAAGACGCTGGCCCGCAAGCGCTGCCAATTGTGCATTTCGAACGACTACGGCGGCGTCGACGACGCCCATTGGCGGCGCGAACAGGAAGCCTTCATCGAGACGGTCATCCTCAAGGGCCTCGACGCCGGCTTGAAGGCGGCTTTCAAGCGCCGCGGCGGCGTGCTCGCCGGCTGGCGGCGCAAGATGGACAAGCACGCCGACCATGCGGACCGCGAGCGAGCTCAGTCCGGGGTCGGCATCGATTTTCGCCCGGGGATGGACGGCTTCGAATACGAGGCGTTTTGCGCCCGCATTCTCGACGAGGCCGACTGGGACGTCTCAAACAAAGGCGACAGCGGCGACCAGGGCGTCGATCTGATCGCCCGTCGCGGCCGCGACCTGGTGATTGCGATCCAGTGCAAGCGCTATCGCGCCTCCGTGGGCAATTCGGCCGTGCAGGAAATTTTCGCCGGCAAGACCACCGTCGCGCCCCACGCTCTCGCCGCCGTGGTCACCAATTCGACCTACACCAAGTCGGCGAAAGAGCTGGCGTTGGCGACCGGCGTGTTCTTGCTGCACCACGACGACTTGCCGCGCCTGGCCGACATCATTCGTGAGGGGCAGACCCTGCCGCAGGCGGCCTAGACCGGCTGCGGCTGGCCACCGGCGTCCCGCCGCGCTATCGGCGGCGTCATGCGGCTGGACGACTTCGACTTCGAGCTCCCGGAGGAGCGCATCGCCTTGCGGCCGGCGCGGCCGCGGGACGCGGCGCGTCTGTTGGTCGTCGGGCGCGGCGGCCGGATCGAGGACAAGGGCGTTGGCGATCTGCCGGCGCTGCTGGTCCCTGGCGACATTTTGGTGGTCAACGACACGCGGGTGATCCCGGCGGCGCTCAAAGCCGTGCGCCCGGCGCGCCCGCATGGCGGCGGCGCGGACGTGACGGTGGACGTAAATCTTTTCGAACGCGCCGGGCCGCAGACATGGCGGGCGCTGGTGCGACCGGCCAAGCGCCTGCGTCCGGACGACCGTCTGGCGTTCGTCGGCGGCTTGACGGCGCTTGTCGAAAGCAAATCGGACGGCGGGGCCGCGGCGTTGCGGTTCGACCGCGCCGGCTCCGACCTCGACGCCGCGATTTCGGCGGCCGGAGTCGCGCCGCTGCCGCCCTACATCGCGCGCCGCCGCGCCGCTGACGCGCGGGACGCGGAAGACTATCAGACGGTTTTCGCCGCCAACGACGGCTCCGTCGCCGCGCCGACGGCGGGGCTGCACTTCACCGACGAGCTGCTGGCCGCGATCGAACGCCGCGGCGTCCGGCGCCTGCGGGTGACGCTGCACGTGGGTCCGGGAACCTTCCTGCCGGTGAAGTCGGAGCGCCTCGAGGCGCACACGATGCACGCCGAACGCTGCGTGGTGAGCGCCGAGACCGCCGACGCCTTGAACGCGGCGCGGCGCGCCGGCGGCCGCATCATCCCGGTCGGCACGACGTCGCTGCGCACGCTCGAGACGGCGGCCGGCGCGGACGGCGAGTTCCGCGCCTTCGACGGCGAGACAGACCTGTTCATCGCGCCCGGCTACAGATTCAAGGCCGCCGACGCCCTGATGACCAATTTTCATCTCCCGAAATCGACTTTGTTCGTGTTGGTCTGCGCCTTCGCGGGGACATCCGAAATGAAGGCGGCGTACGCCCACGCGGTGGCGGCGGGCTACCGCTTTTACTCATACGGCGACGCGTGTTTTCTTGACCCGGCGCGCGGATGAGCACCGCGGGCGAGCGTATTACGAAGAGTTCAGTTGCATCTCCGAAAAGTTTCGGTATAAAGCCCGAGACAATTCGGAGATGATATGGCCCGCAAACGATCCCAGGTCCTGACCGACGGCGAGCGCCGCATCATGGACATCTTGTGGCGGCGCGGCGAAGCGCCGATCCGAGCCGTCGCCGACGAACTCGCCGGCGCCGGCGGCGCCGCCAACGCGACCGTCAACACGATGCTGAAGATCCTCGAAACCAAGGGCTTCGTGGAGCGGCGCAAGGAAGGACGGGCGTTCGTCTATGCGCCGACCGTCACCCGGGCTCAAGCCCGCAGCAGCGCGCTGGGCAACATGCTCGCGCAGTTTTTCGACGGGTCTCCGGAGGCGCTGGCCCAGCATCTGCTGAAGGACACCGATCTTGACCTCGACAAGCTCGAGGCGATCGAGCGCTCGCTCGACGACAGCCAGGAGGACACGCCATGACGCCGTCGTGGTTCGACGCCGCTGCGGCCGCCGCCGGCCATCATCTGTGGCAGGGCGCGGCGTTGTGCGCGGCGGCATGGCTCGTCTCGCGCCTGACGGCGCGCGCGTCGGCCGAACGGCGCTCGTGGATCTGGTTCGCCGCCCTGGCCGCATGCGTCGCAACGCCGGCGGCGATGTATTTGCCGGGCGCGGCGGTGTCTCCGGCCGCGATTTCTTGGCCCGCCGGCGCGACCGCTTCCGACGCCGCCACGACCCCGATGCTCATCGATCCTGAAATTGCCGGATCCCGCGAACCGGCCGCCGCGCCGCCGCCCACCGACGCGCGCCCGGCCGCCGGCGGCACGGACGGGCTGGTCTTGGTCTTGATCGCGGCGTGGATCGCCGGCGCCGGATTCGGGTTGGCGCGGTTGTCGCTGGCGTGGGCGCGTCTGACGCGCATCCGACGGGCGGCGACTCGCCTGGCGCCGAACGACACCCGGCTTCCGGCTGGCTGGCCGCGCCGCGTGCGGGTGCTTGTGAGCGGCGACGTCGACGCCTTGATGGTGTGCGGCTTGACGGCCGCCGACGTGATCGCGCCGCGGCGCCTGTTGGAGACGTTGCCGGCGCCGACCGTCGCGCAGCTTTTGCAGCACGAATTGGCGCACGTGCGGCGTGGCGATCACCGCCTGGTCATTTTTGAGCGTGTCGTCCAAGCGGTGTTGTGGTGGAGCCCGGTCGTGTGGTGGCTCCGGCGCCGCCTCGACCGCGACCGCGAGCTCGCCTGCGACGCCCGAGCCGCGCACGCAACCGGCGATCCCATGAACTTCGCGCGGTCGCTGTTGGCGTTCGCGAAGGCGGTCAACGGACGCGAAAACGCGCCGCTCGCCGTCGGCGTCATCGACGATCCGCACGACGGACTGGAGCTGAGGGTTCGGCGCCTGACCCACAAGGAGTTTCCCATGAAGATCGTATCCTCCCCGTTGACCAACACCATCAGCGCCGTCGCGCTGTCGCTCGCGGTCGCCGGAGTCGCCGTCGCGACACCGCGCAGCGAGGCGAGCGTCGCGCACCCGCACCCTGAACGCGTGTCCTCGTTGCGTTCCGGCGCGGTCGCCGAAGCGCTAGTCGAAGCCGCCGGGCGCGGCGACCTCGCCGACGTGAAATTGCTGCTCGACGCCGGCGTCGATCCTGACGTCGCGATCGACGGCGACGGCACGGCGTTGATCATGGCGGCCAAACGCGGTCGCATGGACATCGCGCGCACTCTTCTGGACGCGGGCGCCGACCCGGACGTGTTTTCGCCGGGCGACGGCACGGCGTTGATCATGGCGGCGCGCCACGGCCACGGCGACGTCGTGAGCCTGCTGCTCGACCAAGGCGCTGACGTGAACACCCCTGGATACGGCGACGGAAACCCGTTGATCGCCGCGTCGGGCGCCCGCGAACTCGCGATCGCACGCACGCTCGTCGACGCCGGCGCTGACGTGAACGGCTACGTGAAGGGTGATGAGACGCCGCTCATCAACGCCGCGCAAAGCGGCGACTTGGCGATGGTGCGTTTCCTCGTCGAGCAGGGCGCCGACGTGACGCTCGGGTTCGACGTCGAAGTTTGGAACGACGGCCAACGCACCGAGTGGCGGTCGCCGCTGAGCATGGCGCGGCGTTACGGCAACGACGCTGTCGAGGACTACCTGGTGTCGCGCGGCGCGCGGCGCTGAACGACAAGCGGCGGTCGGTTGGGGATCGCGCGGATTGGATCGGCGACGGGCTCATGAAGCAATTGAACCTCGCGAGACACAACGTGGCCGTCCAGATCGCAAGGTCGGACGGCCGCCGC
>JAJFFL010000220.1 GCA_021776705.1 Alphaproteobacteria bacterium | reverse complement strand
ACCCCCCCGCAAACACAGACGCGGCTCTTCCCTCGCCCGATTTGGGTTAAGACTTCATTAACGATCCGGCGCGCCCGGCTGTATCTGCCCGGCGATTCCGTCCGCCCGCCCCCCATGGCGCCGGGCCCGCCGGCGCCGGCCCTGAGGCCAAGGGGCTGAAACTCCACGCCCTTCGTCGCCGACTTAACGAGGCGTGAATCGGCACGCACCTCGCAAAGCTTCCGCCGACACGTGATCCGCTCGAACCCGGAGCCCGCCCTTCATGCGCGCCGCCCGCCTGCTCGCCGCCGCCCTCCTCCTCGCCGCGACGCTGACCGCGCCGGCGCGCGCGGACTCGCGCATCAAGGACATCGTCGACATCGAAGGCGTGCGCGAGAACCAACTCGTCGGCTACGGCCTCGTCGTCGGCCTCGACGGCACCGGCGACAGCCTGCGCAACGCCCCGTTCACGCGCCAGAGCCTCGAAAGCATGCTCGAGCGGCTCGGCGTCAACACCCGCGACGCGACCCTCAACACCGCCAACACCGCCGCCGTCATGGTGACCGCCCATCTGCCGCCGTTCGCGGTCGGCGGCTCGCGCATCGACGTCACCGTCTCGGCCCTCGGCGACGCGGACTCGCTCGCCGGCGGGGTGCTGCTGGTGACGCCGCTGATGGGCGCCGACGGCGAGGTCTACGCCGTCGCCCAAGGCTCGATCGCGATCGCCGGCTTCGCCGCCGGCGGCGACGCGGCGGGCGTCAAGCAAGGCGTGCCGACGGTCGGCCGGATCTCCTCCGGCGGCGTGATCGAGCGCGAGCTCGCCTTTGATTTCGCCGGTCTCGACCAGGTCCGCCTGTCCCTGCGCAACCCCGACTTCGCCACCGCCTCGCGGGTCGCCAGCGCGATCAACCGCTACCTCGGCGGCCCGGCGGCGCGCGCCACCAGCCCGGCGACCGTGTCGCTGCAGCGCCCCGCCGCCTACGCCGGCGACATGGTCTCGCTGATTTCCGACATCGAACGCCTGATGGTGTCGCCGGATCTGCCGGCCAAGATCGTGATCGACGAGGCCTCGGGCGTCATCGTCATCGGCGAGGACGTGCGCGTCTCGACCGTCGCCATCGCCCAAGGGGCGTTGACGGTGTCGGTGCGCGAGACGCCGGTGGTCAGCCAGCCGGCCCCGTTCGCGGACGGCGGCGAGACCGTGGTCGTGCCGCGCACGGACGTCGCGATCGAGGACGAGCAGAGCGGTCTCGCGGTGATCAACGACGGCGTCGCCCTCGCCGATCTCGTCGACGGCCTCAACGCGCTCGGCGTCGGCCCGCGCGACCTCATCTCCATCCTGCAAGCGCTGAAAGCCGCCGGCGCGCTGCAAGCCGAAATCGAGGTGATGTGATGGACAGTCCCGACGTTTTCGCGGCGCGCAGCTTTCTCGACAGCGCGCTGCTCGCCAAGCCCGACGGCCCGACCCTGCCGAAGACCGCCTCGGCGGCCGAGGCGGCCCGCGCGGCGCAGGAATTCGAAGCCTTCTTCCTCGCCCAGGTGGTCGACACCATGAGCGCCGGGGTCGAGGTCTCCGAACCGTTCGGCGGCGGCCCAGGCGAACAGGCCTGGCGCTCGCAACTCGCCCAAGCCTTCGCCGACGCCATGGCCGCGGCCGGCGGCGTCGGACTCGCCGACCGTTTGAAAGCCGAAATCATCGCCCTACAAGCTCAGGAGACGAACTGATGGCCTTGGCCGCCCAAAACCCCGCCGACCGTGTCGAACAACTCCTTCTGCTGACGAAGCGGTTGACCGAACTGGTCGAGCGCGAGACCCATCTGTTCGACAGCCGCCGTCCGCTCGAGGCCGCGCCGTTTCGCGACGAGAAGGCGAAGCTGGCCAACATCTACCGTCAGGAGACGGCCCGGGTCGCCAAGGAGCCGGCGCTGATCGCGATGACGCCGCCGGACGCGCGCGATGAACTCACGGCGGCGACGCAGCGGCTGACGACGGCCCTCGACGCGCACGGCAAGGCCCTGGCCGCCTTGCAAACGCTCACGGAAGGCCTGGTTCGGTCGATCGCCGATCATGTCGCCGCGGCGCGCACCGCCCAGACCGGCTACGGCCCGAACGCCAAAACCGCGTCCGACGACGCGCGCACCGCGATCACGCTCAGCCAGACCGCCTGACGGCCGCCCCGATCCGCGGTCACGCCGTGCGGTCGGGGCCCCAAGGCGCAAATTCCCCTTTCAGGAGAACGCCGTCCTTGCTCGGAACGATATCTGGTTCGTGACGCAAGCGTCAGCCGTGCGACATCTGTGGAAAAACAAATCCCGGATGTGGAGAAACAGCCAAAAACGGTTTCCCTGGAACGCGTTATCGTTTTAGTTGGAACACGAACGGAGGTCGGATCAGCCGGTTTCAGACGACCGCGCCGCCCGACCTCCAGTTTCGCCCCCTTCGGCGAGCCTCTGGCTCGCCGCTTTTTTTTGCCGCGTTGCTTGGCGGAGTTCGGAGCCTACGCGACGGCGCCGGCGGCGCAACGCGGCCGGCGGTTTCCTCCACAATTTGCGATTCGCGGATCTAGAATCCGCCGCCGAGCCGGGCCAGCGCTTCCTGATAATTGGCGATCTTGGCGGTCATGTACGCCGGCGCCTGGCCGGTCGTCTTGGCGCCGCTCTTCAGCAGCTCCTTGAGCGCCGGGTCGTGGGTGAGGTCGCGGTAGGCTTCGCGCAACGTGGTCATCGCCTTGCCCAGCGCGTCGACCGCGACCGCGGCCGCGGATTTCGCCCCGACGCGCAGCGTCCCGGTCAGCTCCAGGCCGTAGCGCAAGGCCTCCTCGGCGTCGCCGTCCGGATCCGCCTTGGCCGGCTTTTCGATCCGGCCGGGGGCCAGTCCGAGGGCGGCGAGCAGATCGCGGCCCGCGTCGCCGGCGATCAGTTCGACCGACACGCCGGGCTTGGGCGCGATCCTCAGCACGTCGCCGCCGGAAGCGCGCTTCACCGAGGCGTCGCCGTCCAGCAGCAAGGCGGCGTTGATCTTGAACGTCAGGGCGCGCAGCGAGTCGCCCGCCGAGATCGAAACCTTGCGTTTCGCGCCGCCGTCGACGCGGACGTAGAAATAGTCCCCGGCGCGGGCCGCCGTGCGGTCGACGACGTTGCGGCTGTCTTGGTAGACGATCTCGCCGCGCGGCAGGCCGAACGCCTTGAGGGTCGCGGAATGACCGGGGTCCAGCGCCAGGGCGGCGGCGGTCGAACGGCCGTCGCGGCCGGAAATCTGCTGCGTCCACGCCAGCGCGCCGCTGGCGGCATCGAACTTGGCCGCGAAGGCGTCGCGGGTTCCGGCCAAGCCTCCCCCGCCCGGCAGGGCCCCGTCGGTGCGGCCGCTGAGGTACACCGCGCCGCCGGCGACCGCGATGTCGGTCGCCACGTCCTCGGCGTCCGACCCCAGAAAGGTGGCGAAGGTCTGGCTCGGAGACGCCCCGTCTTCGAACCGCGCCAGAAACGCGTCGCGGGCGCCGGCGTGGGCGACGACCGGGCCGGCGAGCGCCAGGCCCGACCGCGCCGCGCCGGCGACGTAGATCGACGTTCCGTCCACGGCGAGACCTGAGATCGTGCCCTGATCAAGTGTTCCGAATGCGTGTTCCCACAGCGCCGCCGACGATCCGTCGGCGGACGAGAACTTGCGCAAGAACCCGTCGCCGTTCTCGACGCTGGCGACCAGCAGGCCGCCGTCGTCGGCCACCGCCAGGGCGGTCGCGCGTTCTTGATCGCCGCCGCCGAACTGGCGCGTCCACAGGGCCGCGCCGGCGGCGTCGAAGGCGCGGACGTAGGCGTCGTCGCCGCCGCCGTGGGCGGTTCCGTTCAACGACGTCGCCGTGCGTCCGGCGACGTACACCGTGCCGTCGGCGGCGACCGTGACCGCGTCGGCGTGTTCGTCGAGCGCGCCGCCGAAGCGGCTGAGGAAGATCTCCGACCCGTTGGCGGCGTACTTGGCGACGAAGGCGTCGGCGCCGCCGCGGTCGATCGAGTCGCCGAGCGCGCCGCGCACCGTGCCGGCGACGACGACCTCGCCGGCCGCGGTCACCGCGAGCTTGGCGCCGGTCGCCTCGCCGGCCGCGCCGAGCGTGCGGGCCCAGACCTTGCGGCCGGCGGAATCGTACTTGATCAGAACCAGATCCTTGTCGCCGCGCAGCGTCGGGCCGCCGTCGAGCCCGGCGTCGGTCTCGGCGAGGGCGTACAGGAATCCGTTCGCGTCGACCTTGGCGGAGGTGATCGCGAGCCCGGTCTCGGCGCTTTCCGCCGCCTCGACCCGCGCCGACAGGCCGGTCGCCGGCGCGGCTTGGCCGAGGTCGGTGAGCCGGGTGATCTGGCCCGCCGTGGCCGCGGTGTCGGTGTCGCGGCCGCTGGTTCCGGCGAGCACCAGCGCCGCCGTCGAGTCGGCCGCGGTGAACGTCAGGCGTTCGATGGAGACGCCCTCGATCTTGAAGCCGAAGCGGTCGCCCGGGATGACGCCGTTGTCGTCCGGGGTCCCGATCTCGACGCGCTTGAACCGGGTGTTGAGCCCGGCGGCGCTGAGTTCGGCGTTGATGTGGTCGGCGACGTTGTCGAGGGTGCGCGGGGTCGCGCCCATGTCGGCGAGGTCGATGTTCACGACCACGGTTTCGTTGGACTTGCGGACGCTGAGGGAGAACCGCCGGTCGCCCAGAAAGCCGTCGACTTCGGCGTCGAACGCCCCGTCGTGCAGGACGCCGGTCTTGAACACGTCCTCGCCGCGCGGAATGACGTTGGCGGCTTCGGCGGTTTCGCGCAGCTTGGCGAAGGTCAGGGACAAATCCGTAAACGTCGCCGTCGCCATGAAATCCTGGACCTGGGTGAGGCCTTCCTGGAACCGGCGGTCGAGAAAGCCGCGGCGCATGTCCGTCGTGGTCTTGCCCGCCGCCTCGCCGGCGATCGCCCAAAGCTTCTTCAGCGCCTGGTGCAGCGCGAACAGCTTCTTCTGGTCCTCCGGCGCCTGGATGTCGGAAAAGCGGCCGAGGTCGTCGGCGTCGATGAAGTCGCCGGTCGCCAAGGCCTTTTGCTTGAGCTCGTCGGCGTTGAGGGCGCCCGAGCCGGGCTCCCACGGGGCCAGCACGCCGTCGCCGGTCGCCGTCTGGCCGCTGAGCGCTTGCGCCGCCGCGCCGGACAGCCGGGCCCCGCCGGCCTGCGCCGCCGCGAGCGCCGAGCGGGCTTGAAACACGCCTTGCAGGGTCGCCGCGTCGATGCCGACCGGCTGATAGGCGAACGTCGAAGTGGAGCCCAAAAGCCCGAACATGGGCGCGCCTCCGCAAGTGAGGCCGGAGGATGCGCTCGAATCATCAAGCAGAGCTTAAGGATCGGGCGTTTCGTCATGGTTCTCCGGGCGGCTTGTCCCGCGCCTGTCACCGACGCCGACGCGCGCTATAAGACGCCTTCCGCTTTCGGCGGCGCCCGCCGCCCGATCCCGCGAGACCGACCATGGCGACCGCTTCGACGCCGACGACGTTGACGCTTGGCGAACTGACCGAGGCCGAACGGCGGCTGCTTGAAAGCGTGCGCGACGGGAGCGCCGCCGATTTCAGCGGCCGCACCGACGGCGCGCCGGAGATTCGCGGCGACGTGCTTCGGATCCTGATCGCGTCGACGGAGCCCGACTGGCCGGCGCTGTGCGGCCCGCTGCGGGTCCGCGGCGCGCGGATCACCGGGGCGCTGTCGACGCCGCCGCGCGGCCGCGGCTCCGACACCGGCCGCACGGCGCTGATCTTCGCCGACTGCACGTTCGACGAACCGGTCGACCTGTCCGGCGGCGAGTTTCTGCTGTTGCGCTTCCTGCGTTGCGCCATGCCGGCGTTCATCGGCGCCGGGCTCGACGTCAAGGCGGATCTCGATCTCGCCGGCTCGCGCCTGTCGGGAATCGACAGCCACGAGTCGGAACTGGTCGAGGTCTCGACCTGCTCGGTTCACGTCACCAACGCCCGCATCGGCGGCCGCCTCAACATCTGCGCCCGGCCCGGCGCGCGCTTCGAGGCGACCGGCACGGTGCGGCTCGACGGCTCCCGCGTCGACGGCGAATTGTGCGCCGACGGAGCGTTGATGGATGGGGCGGGAGAAGCCGCCTTGAGCGCCCGCGCGGCGCGGATCGGCGGCAACGCGGCGTTCACGCCGATCGCCGGCTGGCGCTTCAAGGCCGTCGGCGAAGTCATCCTGTCGGCGGCGCGAGTCACCGGCGACGTCAACTTTTCCGCCGCCGTCCTGTTCAACCCGAAGGGCCGCGCCCTGCACGCCGAAGACCTGGTCGCGGAAACGATTTCGCTGTCCGACCGCGACGGCGTCCCGTTCGTCGCCAGCGGCCGGCTCAATCTTCTGTCGGCGACGGCCGGGGGCATGCTGCTGCTGTCCAACGCCCGCCTGTGGCCGGGGCCGGACTACGTCGGCCTGATCGGCAAAGGCGGGCCGGTGTGCCTCAACATGCAGCAGACGTCGGTGTCCAACGCCCTGGTGATGAGCAACGTCGGGGCCCTGGCGCACGAACGCGACGAACCCGACACGCTCGGCGCGCACACCCCGCTTCGCGGCTGGTTCCTGCTTGCCGGGGCGCGGCTCGACAGCATCGTCGGCGACCTCGACAGCGGCTGGCCGGCGCACGGGTTCCTCGAGCTGCAGGGGGCCACGTACAATCGGTTTTTCGAGGCCACCGGCGCCGATCTGGCGCGCCACCGCATCGACTGGCTGAACCGGCAGTACCCGGACGCCCGCGCCGACGCGGCGAGCTACCGCACGCAGCCGTACGAGGAGCTGTCCGCCGTGTTCCGCCGCTACGGGCGGCCGCGCGAGGCCGACGCGGTGGCGGTCGAGAAAATCCGGCAAC
>JAJFFL010000219.1 GCA_021776705.1 Alphaproteobacteria bacterium | reverse complement strand
CGCCGAAGCCGGCGCCGGCGTAAACGTAGGCGGAGACCGTGCGCCGGGTGTGCGCGTCGGCGAGCACGTTGCGATCCTCCGCCTTGCCGATCAGGGCGTTGGAGGCCGAAAGATTGACCAGCACCGTGGCCCCCGCGAGGGCGGCGAATGTCGACGGCGGCGCCGGCGACCACATGTCCTCGCAGACGTCGACGCCGATCACGAATCCGTCGACGTCGACCGCGTCGAAGATCAAATCGGTTCCGAAGCGCGTCCGCGCGCCGGCGTAGTCGATCGTCTCGACCGCCGCTTTCAAGCCCGAGGCGAACCAGCGCTTTTCGTAGTACTCGCGGTAGTTCGGCAGGTAGGTCTTGGGCACGATCCCGAGGATGTCGCCGCGGTGGATGACGACGGCGCAGTTGTACAGGCTGGCGTCGACCCGCACCGGGGCCCCGACGACGATCACCGGAAACAGCTTCGCGCTCGCCTTGACGATCGCGCTCACCGCGCTCTCGACGCCGGCGAGCAAGGCGTCCTGCATATGCAAGTCGTCGATCGCGTAGCCGGACACCGACAACTCGGGAAACACCGCCAGCGCCGCCTTGTCGGCGTCGGCGCGCAGCGCCAGCGCAAGGATGGCTTCGGCGTTGGCTTCCGGGTCGGCGACCGTGGTCACCGGCGCGCAGGCGGCCGCGCGCACGAAGCCGTGCGTGTAGAGCGACCCGTATTCGGCGCGGCGTCCGGCCAAGCGGTTCTCCTCGATCCCGATCGTGGCGGGCGTTTAGCAGACTAAGCCCTTGAACGGCAGTCCTGTTTGCCTGTCGCCGCGCAGTCTGACATCTGAAGTCTTGAGAATTGCTTGGCGGCGGCGAGGCCGGACATGGTGGAGCGCGCGGACGTGGTCGTCGCCGGCGCCGGCGTCGTCGGCCTGGCGGTCGCGCGCGAGTTCGCCCGCCGCGGCCGCGAGGTGGTGATATTGGAGGCCGGCGGCGGCGTCGGAACCGGGGCGAGTTCGCGCAATTCCGAGGTGATCCACGCCGGCGTCTATTATCCGCCGGACAGCCTCAAGGCGCGGCTCTGCGTCGACGGCAGAAGGCGGCTGTACGCCTTCTGCGCCGACGCCGGTGTCGCCCACCGCCGTTGCGGCAAGCTGATCGTCGCCGCGCACGCGCGCGAGCGCCCGACGCTCGACGCCGTCGCCGCGCGCGCCGCGGCGGCCGGCGTCGACGACCTTCGGCGGCTCGGCTCGGCCGACATCGCCGCTCTGGAGCCGGAAGTCGCCGGTGTCGACGGCTTGTTTTCGCCATCGACCGGCATCCTCGACAGCCACGGGTTCTTGCTCGCCCTGCAAGGCGCGGCCGAAGACGCCGGCGCCGTCGTCGCGTTCAGGACCCCGGCGACGGGCGGGCGCGTGCAAACGGACCGGGTCGAATTGGCGTGCGGCGGCGCCGCCCCCAGTCGGCTTGAGGCTCGGCTGTTCGTCAACGCCGCCGGGATCGCCGCGCCGGAAGTGGCTCGCGCTCTGCAGGCCTTTCCCGCCGCCCACGTGCCGCGCCAGCGGCTCGCCAAGGGCAGCTACTTCGCCCTGACGACACGGGCCCCGTTCGCGCATTTGATCTACCCGGTCCCGGCCGACGGCGGACTCGGCGTTCACGCCACCCTCGATCTTGGCGGCGGCTGCCGCTTCGGGCCCGACGTGGAATGGGTCGACGCGCCGAACTACGACGTCGATCCGGGCCGCGCCGCGGCGTTCGCCGTCGCGATCCGGCGCTACTGGCCGGCTCTCCCGGACGGCGCCTTGGCGCCGGGCTACGCCGGCGTGCGCGCCAAGCTGTCCGGACCGGGAGAGCCGGCGGCGGATTTCGTGGTCTCAACCCCGCGCGACCACGGCGCCGGCCCGGTGGTGAATCTTTTCGGCATCGAATCGCCTGGATTGACGGCAAGTCTGGCGATCGCGGCCCACGTCGCCGACTCGGTTTGAACCGGAGCCCGCCATGCGAACGCCCCTGCTGACCCTCGCCGCGCTGCTGTTCGCCGCCTGCGGACCACGCGACTCCGAACCGCCGCCCGAAAACGACGCCGGCGTCGCGTCGGACATCGCCGCCGCGTTTCCCGACTATCGGCCGAAGCTGACAGCCGACGATCTGTTCGACTATCGCCCCGCGATGCGCGACGCTCTCAACGACGTCCCGGACGCCGCGCTCGACGCCCTGCCGGAGCTGATCCGGCAGTTGGGGTTCTGGCGCGACCGGGCGCGCAACGCGCCGGGGGCGTTCGAGCCCGGCGCCGTCGCCCTCGGCGCCGACCCGGAGGAATACCGCCCGTCGGAGTCGGAATTGATCTGGGCCGTGGTCGGCGAGCGCGTCGCGACCGTCGCCGCCGGCATCGACGCGGCGGCGCTGCGCGCTGCGGCGCCGCCAGACGTCGCTTTGCCGCTGACCTACCCGGTCTTCGATGTGCGCCATGTCGACGTGATGGGCAGCGGGCGCTTCTTCTACGTGTCGGAGCCCGACATTCGCGACATCGAAGCCGGCGGCGGCTGATCTGTCGAAAAGGGGCGCACGTCGTGTCCCCGCGTCGCCAGTTTCCAAGGCGACCAGGTCATCGCCCGCGCGATGTCGATGAGCGGCGCCGTGCGGGCGCGCTGGACGCGCCGCCGCTCGGCGCTCAGGCCGCCCAGGCCGGCGAACCCGTCGCGCAGGCCCGCGAGCGTCCAGCGCGCCACGCCGTGCCCGCGCGCGAGCCCCTGGACAAGAATCGCGGCGACGGCGAGCGCGTGCAGCGGAAGCATAAGCCAGAGCAGCGCCGCGGGGGCGCACTTCCAGATCGTCCAGGTGCGGTTGCGCACGCCGTGGACGACGGCGAAGCGCGACCGACGCCCCATGGTCGCCGACCCGACGTGACGCACCACGGCCGCCGGTTCGAGCACCGACGTCCAGCCGGACAGCCGCAACCGAAACGCCAGGTCCACGTCCTCGCAATAGCAAAAGTAGGATTCGTCGAAGCCGCCGGCGGCCTCGAAGGCGTCGCGGCGGTAGAGCGCGGCGGCCGCGCACGGGCCGAAGATTCCCCCCGCCGCGAGGTCGGCGGGAACACGGGCGCCGAAGCCGCCGCGGTAGGGAATTCCGCTCACGTGGTAGACGTCGCCGGCGCCGTCGAGACGGCCGGGGTCGGCGTCGCTGAGCTGCAGCGAGCCGACCGACGCCGCGCCGGGATGCGCTTCCGCCCGCGCCACCAGTCGCTCCAGCCACGCCGGTTCCGGAAACGCGTCCGGGTTTAGGGCGACGATGTAGGGCGCGCGCGACAGCGCCGCGGCGCGGTTGTTGCCGGCCGCGAAGCCGAGGTTCTCCGGCGACCGCACGATCCGCACATTGTCCGCAGTCGTCAGATCGTCGACGCCGCCGTCGGCGGAGGCGTTGTCGAACACGACAACGTCGAAGTCCGTGAACGTCTGCGCCGCCAACGCGTCGAGCGCGCGCTGAATGTGGGCGGCGGAGTTGAACGTGACGACCACCACGGTGGCGCGCACGTCGTTCAGGGTGGTCGATGCGTCGGTCATGACGGGCGCGGCGTCCGGTCGGTCGCAGGAGCGGGCCTCATAGCGTTCTTCGCCCGGCAAGGCCAACGCCGTCGACGGCGACCGGCCGGCGCGATAGACACCAAGACGCCAACCACGGAGCGGCCGGCATGACTCATTTGCGCGCGGGCGCGACACGGCTGAAGCGCGGGGCCAAGCGCGGCCTCGACCGGCTCTTAACGACGCCGGCGCCTGCGCCGTCGCGCGCCGGACGCGGCCGTCCGCTCGTCGCCGGCCTGTTGACGTCGTCAAGCGGACTCGGCCGCGCCGCGCGGATGACGTTCGCCGCCCTCGCCGAGCGCGGCTTCAACCCGGCGGCGATCGACCTTACGCCACGGTTCGCCGCGCACGCCTCCGACACCGCCTTCGACGCTCCCGGTCCCGAGTCGGGCGACGACGGGCCCGTCATCCTGCAGGTCAATCCGCCGGAAACCTTCCTCGCCTTGCGCGCCGTCGGACGGCCGACTTTGGCGCGGCGCTACCGGGTCGGCTACTGGGTCTACGAACTGGACACGCCGCCGGCGTCCTGGCGGAGCGCGCGGCCGATGGTCAACGAAGCCTGGGCTCCGTCAACGTTTTCGGCGCGGGCGCTGGGGGCGGTGTTTCCGCCCGGCGTCGCCGCGCTGCCGCACCCCGCCGCCGCCCTGACGCGGCGCGCGCCGCCGGACGCCGCCGCCGCCGTGCGGACCCGGCTCGCCGGCGCGGCCGCGTTCGTCGTCGGCACGGCGGCCGACGGCCGCTCCAGCCTGGCGCGGAAAAATCCGGAAGCCGCCGTCGCCGCCTTCCAGCACGCGTTTCCAGACGATCCCGGCGCGCGCCTGCTCGTGCACGTGACCAACGGCGAATTTTCTCCAACCGCCTTCGGCCGCCTCAACGCCGCCGCGGCCGCCGACGCGCGGATCGTGTTGTCGACGGAACCCTTGAGCGACGTCGAAATGACCGCCTTCCTCGGCGCCTGCGACGCGTGGGTGTCGCTCCACCGCGCCGAAGGATTCGGCCTGACGGTCGCCGAGGCGTTGCTCGCCGGCCGCCCGGTCGTGGCCACGGACGGGACGGGCGCGGCCGATTTTCTGCACCTGCCGGGCGTCGCGATCGCGCCGGCGCGCGACGTGGCGGTCGACGATCCGGAGGGCCCCTACCAGGGCGTTTCGGGAACTTGGAAGGAACCGGACGCGGCCGCCGCCGCGTTGGCGCTCACGGCCGCGCGGCTCCAACCCGCCAACGCCGGCGAAATCCGAAGGGCGGCTGAAGACCACTTCGGCGCCGCGGCGTTCGAACGGGCGCTGACGCCGTCGTTCCTGGCGCACGTCGACCGCTGACGCCGCGCGGCGGCCTACAAGAGATCGCCGCGCTTGTCCGCCTTGAGGCGCTCGACGATGTCGCGCACCCGCTGCACGTCGTCGCGCTTGACCACCAGCACCGCGTCCGGCGTCGCCACGATCACCAGATCCTCGACCCCGACCGCGGCGATCGCCGGGCCGGTGGAATGCGCCAGCACGTTGCGGGTGTCGATCAGGACCGCGTCGTCCGGTCCCGCGTTGCCGGCGCCGTCGCGCGCCGCCAGATCCCACAAGGCCGACCACGATCCGATGTCGGACCAGCCGACGGACATCGGGACGACGAACGCGCGCTGGGTTTTCTCCATCACCGCGTGGTCGATCGAGATCCTCGGCGCGGCCGCGAACGCCGCGGCGTCGAGCGCCACGCGCGCGCCGTCGCGTTTCGCCTTGGCGACGGCGGCGGCCGCGGCCGCCCACACCTCCGGGCATAGGTGCGCCAATTCCGCCTTCATGGCGCTGGCGCGAAACAAAAAGATGCCGGCGTTCCAGCTGTAGCCGCCGTCGGCGAGATAGGCCTCCGCCGTCACGCGGTCCGGTTTCTCGACGAATTCGCGCACTGGGAGCGCCGGCCCGTCGCCCTCGCCGGCGCGGATGTAGCCGTAGCCGGTCTCCGGCCCCGTCGGCGTGACGCCGAAGGTCACGACGCCGCCCGCCTCGGCCGCCGGCGCGCCCTGCACGACGTGGTCCCGAAACGCGTCGGCGTCGGCGATCAGGTGGTCGGCCGGCAGCACGAGGAGCAGAGCCTCGGGATCGGTTTCGGCCGCGTAGGCCGCCGCGGCGGCGACCGCGGGCGCGGTGTTGCGGCCCTCGGGCTCAAGCATGATCGCGCGGGCCGGGGCGTCCGCGGCCGCGAGCTGCAGTTCGGTCAGCTCCGCGTGCATGGCGGCGCCGATGACGATCGGCGCGCCAAAGCGGACGCCCGCGTGCGCGCCCGACAGTCGGCGCGCGGTGTCTTGCAACAGAGTGCGCTCGCCGCCGAGAGCGTGAAACTGCTTCGGCATCGCCGCCCGCGACGCCGGCCACAGACGCGTGCCCGCGCCGCCGGACAATATGACGGGATGAATCAGGCGTTCAGTCGGCATGACGCGAAGCGCTCGAATGGGAACGGGAGCTGGCATCGTCCAGCACCTTGGCCGTCCGGACAAGCTCGGCGACCGCGCCCGCCAGATGATAGCCGGTGCTGGCCGGAATGTCGGCGGCGATCGGCCGGCCGTCGGCGTCGTAGTGATCAATCCAGCCGTCGGTCGCGCGGCCCTCCAGCGTCAGGGCCTCGACGAAGACCCGGCCAGAGACGGCGCCGCGGTCCGCCCACAACACCAGGCATGGCTCGGTGAACCAGCCGAGGGCCGAGCGCGCGTCGGCGCTAAGGGAGGTCATGTCCCGTCCCGCACGGCGGAGGCGCTCGGCGTCACAGCCAATACACGATCCGGCGCCGAAACAGAGTGAAGATGGTGAAAAAGCCGATGACGGCGACGAGAAACATCGCGCCCACGTAGATGGCGGTGTGTTCGGCCATTGGTTCTCCGAGGGCCGGCGCGCGAACCAGCTCGATCACATGGTAAAATGGATTGGCGTCAACGAACATGGCGCGGATCAGGTTCCGACCGCTGAGTTCCTCGCCGCCCTCTACGGTCAAGTCATCGACGAACCAAATGATCGGAGTTACCAGAAACATGAATCGTGTCGACGCCTTCAAGAGCATGATGACGTCGCGAAACCGCGTGAAAAAAACGGCCAATGAAAAGCTCAGGGCGATCAGGACCGCGTAGAAGCACACAATCCCCCACATCAGACCGAGCCAATTCGGTGACAGGTCCGGCTGCAAGATGACGAACGGCGTCAGGATCACAGGCAGATAGAGAAGCGACAAGATCACCTGGTTGGCGGCGAACCGGAAGAGAAAGAATGAATAGGGCAAAGCAGAATTGGTGATTAGGTCCGCTCCTCCGATGAATGCCCGACCGCTGCCGGTGAGAAACGAAGTCGCAATCTGATACGCCGCCATTCCGACGGCGAAATAGGGTACGTAGACGCTAAGGTCATATCCGCGCATCATGCCGAACAACGGACCGACCACCCACACCGTGACGCCCAATGTGAGCGGATACCACACCGCGCCCAGCCAGGCGCGACGCTTGGCGCGCATGATCTCCATCCACGCCAGATAAAGCCACGCGCGCCAACGCAAGAGCCCCTCGTGGAAGTCCGATATCGCTCCGGAAAGGCGGCCCTCACCGCTACTGTACTTATGGGAACGCCCCAAGCGCACCTGCGGCGTCAGCGCCACCGGTTCCGGATCATGGATGGACATGCGTCTTCTCTCCCTCGGCGTCCGACGCGCCATCCTCAATATCAGAGTCGTCTTCATCTAGGTCGTCTGCGCCGATCGCCCCGCCGAGTTCGGCGTCCTTCTTGGCGATCACGGCGTCGAAGGCTTTTAGCGCATCGTCGACGGGACCGAAGTACTGGGGAACACCCGCGTCCAGAACAAGGCCCAAATTGCATTGCGTGCGAATGATCTTTCGATTGTGAGACGCCAGCACGACGATCCCGGCATCGGCAACGTATTCCGCGATCCGCTTTCGCACCTTCTTAATGAAGCGCTGGTCGCCGGTGCCTATCCATTCGTCCATCAGGAGGATTTCCGGACGAATGCTGGTCGCCACGGCGATCGCCAGCCGCATGCGCATTCCTGCAGAATACATCCGCATGGGCAGGTGGATGTGATCGCCCAACTCGGAAAACTCGACCACCTGCTCCGAAATCTCATCGATTTCGCGCAGCGTCAGTCCTTGCATTAGACCATAAATGCGCAGGTTTTCGAGGCCCGAGGCGTCGGCCTCGGTGCCCAAACCAATGTTAAACATGGTGATCATGCGGCCGAGGCGTTGGACCCGCCCCTCGATCGGCTCGATGACGCCGGCGATCGCACGCAACAAAGTGGTCTTACCCGCACCGTTCAGCCCGACGATGCCGAGGCGCTGGCCCTCCGTGAGCTCAAAGGAAACGCCGTCCAACGCTCGCAGCGACGTGCTACGCCGGCCGGCGTCGACCAAGCCGCGCTTCATGCGCTTGAGGCGTTTCCGGCGCTTGTAGCCCATCAGGGGATAGTCGACGCTGACGTTCTCGGCTTTGACGAAGACCATGGCGTTCTCATCGCGCTTCTTGGTTGGCTGGTGTGCCGACACCTGGAGAATGTCAACATCTCGCTGTGCCTGGCAGGCCAGAATGCCGGGCTCGGCAGGTTGGATAAATGGCCATGCGCGCCGTTGCAATCCAACGCTTGCAAACGTAAGCGATGCAAGAACAGCTTGTCGTAGGCAGCAAGCGGCGATCACCGGGGCCGCAAACCGGCGCCGGCCCGCGTGTCTGTGGAAGGAACAATCGCGGCGTGTTGAGTTTCTTAAAACGCCTGATTCCACGTCCCTTGAAGCGCGCCATCATTCGGGCGCTTCGACGCACTCTTCGGCCGGTCATGAACGACCCGGACTTGTTGAAACGACAAGACGCCCTGTTTCAACTCTTCGATCAGCGTATGACTCGGTTCGAAACCGGGATCGAACGACGCGTCGCCGGCCTGGAGTCGAAAATCCAACGACTGCGGGACATGGCGGACGCGCGCGACCACGCACAAGGGACGTCCGCAACACCGAAGAAAGATCGCGACTAAATGGCTTCGACGACGCGGCCCGAATGGGCGATCTTCAGCCCGCTCCCTCCTTCTCCCTCGGGAATTGCCGACTATGTCGCGGAACATCTCGAGCCTCTCTCCCGGTTCTTTCGCCTGCACGTCGTTGTGGAAAAACCCGAACAGGCCGGCCATAACGCCTGCGGCGACGTCGTCGTGCATGCGTTGGAAGCGTTCAATCGCGACCCCCGCCTGAAGCGGATTCCTCGCCTCTACCATGTCGGCAACAATCCATTTCACGAATTCGTTTTCCGCGAAGCGATCGAGACGCCCGGCGTGGTCGTGCTGCATGACTTCGTGATTCACCATCTGATTTCGAACATCACCTTGGGGCGCGGCGATGCGGAGGCGTACGCGTCGATCCTGTCGCGCGAGCATGGAAAGGTCGGACGCCACCTGGCGCGGCTTCGAGCCGCGGGATGCTTTTCGGAGTTTCAGCAGTTTCTGACGCCCTTATCCGGAATGGTTATCCGGCGAGCCCGGTCTGTCATCGTCCACTCGACCTGGGCGAAACGGAAGATTGTCGAGCTTTTTCCCGACACTCCGACACGCTGCATTCCGCATCACTTTTTCGACGGAGATCTCGCGGACCTGCCGCTCGACAGGGGCGCGGCGCGCGCCGTCATCGGCGCAGATCCCGACAAGCTCTTGTTCGTCTGCGTGGGGTACGTGACACCGCCCAAGCAAGTGGAGCTGCTGATCCGCGCCCTGGGTCGCGTGCGATCCGTACTGCCGGAGTTCGAGCTCTGGCTGGTCGGTGAGGCCGCCGATCAGGACGGCGTCGTCGACCTGGCGAAAACGGAGGGGCTCGCCGACCGTCTCAAGCTGACGGGCCGGGTGGCGCTGGACATGTTCCAATCCGCGATGCTCGCCGCCGACATCGTCGTGAATTTGCGCTATCCGAGCGCCGGCGAAACGTCCGGGACGCTGGTACGGGCGCTGGGACTCGGCTGTTGCTGCGTCATCTTCGACTACGGAACGTTCGCGGACATTCCCGATGACGCTGCGGTTAGGCTTCCGCTCGACACCGCCGACGTCGACGCGCTCGCCGATGCGTTGGTTCGCCTGGCGTCAGATCCAGGGCTCAGAGGGCGTTTGGGAGACGCAGCAAAGCGCCATGTGCTGAAGGCGAACGATTTGAAGCGTTGCGCCTCGCTCTACGCCGACGCCATTTCGGAAAGCTCCAGCACTTCGGTTAGGGGTCGAGCGACAGCCCGCGTCGACGGCTAAGAAAACTCGATGCTGCGTATGGCGACGGACAACCGACGACCATCCGAACCTGTCGGTTTCGCCGCGCGCGAACACTCAATCTCCAACATCGCCACACCGCTCTCGCGGACGGCGGACGGCAAAGCGACATCCACGTCGACGCCAGGACGCAACAGACGTCTCGCCGCCACCCTGCGCCCGTTCAAGCGAATTTCCAGGCGCGGCAGCAGAAGCGTGATCATGGGCAGGGCGTGGCCGCGCAATCGAAGGCGCCCAGGCGGAGCGCGTCGATCCAGTTTGAAGCCGACGCCGGCGCAGCGGCCCGCGATCCAGCAGTGCTCCGCTTCAGGCTCGGCCCATTCGCCGAACCGGTGCTCCCGCGCAACGCCGCGGACACCGAAACGATGTTCCGATTCGGCGGCCGCGAGCTTCAAGACGCATCGGCGCACCGCGTCGCCGACGCCCGTCGGCGCCGCTGCGATGTTGTCGCGGGCAAACTCCCGCGTGACCCGCCAAAGCTGATGGACGGCCAAGTCTCCGGCACCGCACTTCACGGAGCCGCCCGTCGCCTCCGACGTTCCGATTTCGACGCACAAGAGCGCCTGAGCCGCGTCTGGCGGCGTCGGGGCGCTGAGGAGGTGGAGCCCGCCGGCCCCCGGTTCCTGTCGCGCCAATCGGCCATTGAGATGCATCGTGACGTCCCGCTCGTTCTCTGTCGTCGAGCCTTGGCGTTCAACCAACCCAAGTACGACGTCCCCTGCGCCGGCCGGGTCTGACCACGTCAGTATTCCCCCAGGGCCCGGACCGGGAGAACGACGTCGGCCGCCGCCCTCCGTCCAGTCGCCGACGAACGCCGCCGTGGGCATTTCGGGCGTCGCGCACGGTGCATTGATTTCGATTCTGACGGGCCCTCCGCAAGGCTCCCCGATTTCGGGAAATTCGTACTCGACGTGTCCTGGGGCCGGGGACGACTCGCCTTCGTCGCACTCCGGTTCGACCCGGGACTCGTCCAAGGCGGCGAGAAACTTGGTTCGAGCGAACAAGCGCTCGTAGATATCGCGACCGTCTCGGCCGCGCCGTCGCCGCAGGCCGACATCGGACGAAAGGCGATCCACGTCGAAGGGCGTGTCGTCTTGCCTAAACCACGCCTCGTCAGCCATTTGTGTCTCAGCGGGGTCAGCAGCTGGAAACATCAGCGAAAAACATTGGCCCGACCCCATCACTTGCGAAACGATCGGATTGAGCACGCCTCGCCGCGACACCGGAACGATGACAACTTTGGCGCGCCGCCACCAAAGGTCCCTTCCGCGACGAACCTGTACGGCCGCGGCGGCGGCACCATTCGCTTCCCGCCCCAAGAGCTCCGCGGCGGTCTCCCACTCGGCACGCGTACCGCACAAGAGGATGTGAAATTCGTCACCCGATCGCGCGGCAAGCAAGCGCTGGATTTCGTCCCAACCCTCAACAATGTCAGCGCCGTCAAGTTCGAAGGCTAGGCCCAGCCGGTGCGCACCGGACGCCTTAATCGAGCAAAGGGCATGCTGCGCGCTGAGCGTTTCGCAGGTTGGGGTCAGGAGGCCCGCCAAGGACAGATCGCTCCCGTCTCGATCCTGATCGAACTCGGCCGTGGGAACGTAAAACGGCGCGACAACGCGCGACGCGATCGGCTGTGAACCAGGAGACGACTCTCCCGAATGAAACGCCACACACCAGCCGGCATCGCCACGCAAACACAGAATGCGCGGCGGCTCCAACGTCGCGAATCGAGAACCGGTCGCAACCGAGTCGTTCGCGCCCCGAATGATCAAAGTGCACTCCGGCTCAAGCCAGCGCGTCAGCCGTTCGAGGCGCCCCTCGAATCCGTCGTCGTTTTCGTCCGCTGCTTGATGGGGCCACTCCCGCGGCGCTGATCCGCGACGACCGCGATCGTCGCGCACTTCGATCGCGCCGCCTTGACCGCCGAGCGGCGCAAGAGTGATCGAAAATCCATCCGAATTGCGCCGGCAAATCCACGCGTTGAGACTCTTCCCTGCCGCAATGGATCGAAGGCATCTCGCGTACGCCCCGGAAACATCGACTTCTTCGGACACCACCGCGAGCATGTTCCCGTCGGCGCGTCGTCCGCTTGGCGGAGGCGCCGACTCAGACAGGTCGATCAAGGCGCTGAGAAAGGCTTTCGGATCAAGGAAACCCCGTTCCGCATCGAGCTTGTCGGCGCCGCGGCGGCCTTGCGCGATCAGGTTTGCGAGATGTGCGGCGAAAGCCTCTACGTCGCCTTCCTCGGCCTCTTGAATCGCATCGGATTCAAATTCGGCCGCAATGTCGGTTCCAGCCGTGCAGACGACCGCGCCTCCGTTCGCGAGCACCTCTACGGCCACGCCGGATCCCCGTTCTCTGTAGCTGCCGCTCGCGTAGGGCAACAACGCAATGTCCGTTTCGCGCACTGTTTCTCCATAGTCCTCGCTGGAGAGATACCCTTCGAGAACAAGCGATGGGCGCGTCTCGCTCAAACGCCGCAAGCGCCGCCGCGCGTCCCGGATCAAAGCGGTGTCGTTCGACGTGTCTGAGCTGACTTGAACAATGACTTTCGCAGGAGGATAGTCTTGACCCTCCAACTGTGCGAACAGCCGTTCCAAAATGTCCGGGACCCAATGAAAGCCCTTCTCCTCTCGAGCTTCGCCGAGAACGGAGATGAGGAACGGCCGGGCGCCATCCGTGCCGACGACCTTCGTTGCGGGATCTGCCGCCATTGCAAGCGGCGGAGCCAAGACAGGTAGATCATGGCCGACCTGCGCCAAGCTGTACTGAAGCCGCTTGGTTTCGACCGCGAAGACAGCTGAACGCCCCATCAAGCCGGCGTCTTTGAAGCTATCCAACACCGCGGCGACGCCGCGGCGTTCACCTGAAAGGTGCGCATGTCCGCCGGTCTCGAATATCAAGCTGAAGAACGTGGGACACGCGCCTTGGCGCGCTTTTTCGATTAAGAACAATTCAAACGACGTGAGGACCTCCGGCGTCGGCGTGCTGCAGATCAAGACGTCATCGAGCCCGAGTTCCACATCAAGGTCGAGCGTGACCAGAGCTTCGAATGTGGCGGAGGTGCTCTGTGCTGCCGTCGGTCCGTCATATCGACGAAAATTGCACTGCGGCGCGCTGCGGCGCGCGGGTTCCCGCAACTCCTCACGTCCGACGCAGATGACCGGCCACCCTCGAGCCGCGGCGCCGTCTAACAAGCGAAGCGCGCGCTCGGCGTCG
>JAJFFL010000218.1 GCA_021776705.1 Alphaproteobacteria bacterium | reverse complement strand
GACGCCGTCGGGCGCGGCCGCGTCGTCCAGGGTGTGCACAGCGCCGTTGAATTGGGCCCGGGCGCGGGCGGAGGCGGGGCTCGTCTGCTCCGGCGCCGCGGCCCGCACCGATACCGTGCGGCCGGCCTCCTGCAGAACCCGCGCGGCGACCCAGCCGTCGCCGCCGTTGTCGCCGGGGCCGCACAGCACCAGGACCGGCCCTTCGGGCCACCGCGACCCGACCTCCCGCGCCACCGCGCGCCCGGCGGCCTGCATCAGCGACTCCACCGCCGCCCCGGCGCGATCCGCGGCGGCGTCGGCGCGCCGGTGATCATCCACAGAAAGTAGCGCGAACTCAGAACGTTCGAGGTCGGATTTGTCCAAAGGTCCCTTGCGAGTCACTGGCCGAGCCCGTTTATAGTGCGCTGCAACATTGCGAGTCGCGCCCGACACAGGAGCCGCCAAGGCGTGAAAAAAGTCGAGGCCATCATCAAGCCGTTCAAGTTGGACGACGTCAAAGACGCGCTGCAAGAACTCGGTCTGCAGGGCATGACGGTGACCGAGGCGAAAGGCTACGGCCGCCAGAAAGGCCACACCGAACTTTACCGGGGCGCGGAATACGTCGTCGATTTCCTGCCGAAGTTGAAGATCGAAGTGGTCGTGCGCGACGATCTCGTCGACGCGGTGATCGACGCGCTCACCCAGGCCGCGCACAGCGGCCGCATCGGCGACGGCAAAATATTCGTCACGAACGTGGAGAACGTCGTGCGCATCCGCACCGGCGAAACGGGCGAGGACGCGGTCTAGCTTCGGCGCCGCTTGCGATCAGGGGGTTCACATGTCCGACAAGGTCCTGAAAATGATGAAGGAGGAAGACGTCAAGTTCGTCGACCTCCGCTTCACCGATCCGCGCGGCAAGCTTCAACACGTGACGTTCGACATCTCGATGGTCGACGACGACTTCTTCGAAGAAGGCGTGATGTTCGACGGCTCCTCGATCGCCGGCTGGAAGGCGATCAACGAATCCGACATGACCCTCAAGCCGGACCCGGACACCGCGGCGATCGACCCGTTCTTTCAGCAGACCACCCTGTTCCTGTTCTGCGACGTGCTCGAGCCGGCGACCGGAGAGCCCTACAACCGCGACCCGCGGACGTCCGCCAAAAGGGCCGTCGCCCACATGCGCGCGTCCGGCGTCGCCGACGACGTCTTCATCGGGCCGGAAGCCGAATTTTTCATCTTCGACGACGTGCGCTGGTCCACCGCTCAGCATCAGACCGGCTACGCGCTCGATTCGATCGAAGGTCCCTACAACACCGACGCCCAGTACGAAGCCGGCAATCTCGGCCATCGTCCGGGCGCCAAAGGCGGCTACTTCCCGGTGCCGCCGATCGACTCCGCCCAAGACCTGCGCTCGGAAATGCTCTCGGTGATGACCGAACTCGGCCTCGAGCCGGAAAAGCACCACCACGAGGTCGCCCCGTCGCAGCACGAACTCGGGATGAAGTTCTCGACCCTGGTGACGATGGCCGACCGGATGCAGCTGTATAAGTACATCGTGCACAACACCGCCGCCGCGTACGGCAAGACGGCGACGTTCATGCCGAAGCCGGTGTGGAACGACAACGGCACCGGCATGCACGTGCACCAGTCGCTGTGGAAGGACGGCAAGCCGCTGTTCGCCGGCGACCGCTACGCCGACTTGTCGGAGACCTGCCTGTTCTACATCGGCGGAATCTTGAAGCACGCGCGCGCCGTCAACGCCTTCGCCAACTCCGCGACCAACAGCTACAAGCGCCTGGTGCCGGGTTTCGAAGCGCCGGTGATGCTGGCCTACTCGGCCCGCAACCGCTCGGCGTCGATCCGCATCCCTTACGCGTCGTCGCCCAAGGGCAAGCGCATCGAGACCCGATTCCCGGACCCGGCGGGCAACCCCTATCTCACCTTCACCGCCCTGTTGATGGCCGGTCTCGACGGGATCGAAAACCGCATCCATCCCGGCGACCCGATGGACAAGGACCTCTACGATCTGCCGCCGGAAGAAGCCAAAGACATCCCGACGGTGTGCCGCAGCCTGCGCGAAGCCTGCGAACACCTCGACGCCGACCGCGACTTCCTCAAGAAGGGCGGGGTTTTCGACGACGACCAGATCGACTCGTACATCCGGCTCAAGATGGAAGAGGTCATCCGCTTCGAAACCCACCCCCACCCGGTGGAATTCGACTTGTATTACAAGGCATAGGCGAAAACGCTGTCTCGTGTTGCGTCAAGGCGTCGACGCGAGCGATTCCGTGGTCTAAAAAGCTGCGTCGACTCGAATAAGGGCGCCGCTCGGGGAATCGCATCCATGACAAGACGACTCCGCCTTCTCGCCGCCGCCGCGCCCTTGGGCCTGATTTTCGCCGCGCCGGCGATCGCGCAAGACGTCACCACCGCGCGCACCACGCCGGTGACCACGTCGACCGCCGACGGCGGCGCGCCAAGCGACGTGACGATCACCAGCAGCGGATCGGTGACGGTCGAAACCGGCGTCGCGGTGACGGTCGATTCCGACAACAGCGTCACCAACAACGGCACGATCCGGATCGACGACGTCAACGACACCACCGGCGTGCTGCTCGAGGGCGGCGCCACCGGCGACTTCACCAACACCGGCGCCGTCCTGGTCCAAGACACCGCCCGCGCCAAGGACAACGACGGCGACGGCGACTTCGACACGCCGTTCGCCAAGGGCGCGCGCCGGGTCGGGGTGTTGATCGACGGCGCGAGCGCGTTCAACGGCAACGTGACCAACGAAGCCGGCGGGCTGATTCGCGCCTCCGGCCGCGATTCCGCCGGCGTCCGCGTTCGCACCGACCTTGTCGGCGACATCACCAACGCCAGCGAACTCTCCGCCGAAGGCGACCGCGCCGTCGGCCTCGACATCAAGGCGGACGTCACCGGCGACATCATCAACAACGGCGGCATCGGCGGCTCCGGCATGGACGCGGTTGGGATTTCGCTGAAGGGCGATCTCGACGGCGTCCTGGCGAACTCCGGCGGCATCAGCTCGACCGGTTACCGCGAAGGCGGCCGCCGCAACAGCGAAGCGGCGCGCGCGCTGCTCGACGCCGACGACACGCTGCAGGGCGGGCCGGCCCTGGCGATCGGCGGCAGCATCACCGGCGGCTTCGTGCAGGGTCTCGACACGACGACGACGCCGCAGATCAACGTGCTCGGCCAAGCCGCCGCGGTGTTGATCTCCGCCGGCTGGGATCCCGCCCGCGCCACCGACGTCGTGCTCGGCATCGTCGAGGCGGTCGAGGGCGATCAGGATTACGGCTTCTGGTCCAACGGCGTGATTTCGACCAACGGCATTCACGACGGCATCCCGGCGACGGCGATCCGCATCGAGGGCACGGACGTGCTCAGCGCGATCATTCAGGGCGGGATGTATTTCGGCAACAACGTCAGCGCCATCGCCTACGACGCCGAAACGTCGGCGGTGTGGTTCGGCCTCGGCGGCGAAACGCCGCTGATCACGATCGACGACGCCGGCATCGTTCAAGCGACGTCGCGAGTCGTCAACGACGAGACGACCACCGCCTACGGATTGCGGCTCGACGCCGGCGCCTCGGTCACCGAACTGGCCGTCGACGGCGCCCTCGTCGCCAGCGTCACCGGGGGTCCCGGCAACGCCTTCGCGATTCTGGACCAATCGAATTCACTCGCCCTGATCACCAACACCGGCCTCATCGGGGCTTCGATCGACGTCGACGCGGACGACGATCTCACCGGGCTGCGCGTCGCGGCAGCGGATCTGTCGGCGTCGACGATCGACGTCACCTACACCCAAATGCTTAGAACCGTCGCCGAAGACGAGCCCGACCCGATCGTCCCGTCGACCACCGGAAACGTGCTGTTCGGCTCCGGCTCGGACACGCTCAATCTGCTGGCCGGGACCCTGGTCGGCGACGTGTCGTTCGGCGACGGCGCCGACGCCTTTACGCTCGACGGCGACTCCACCTTCCTCGGCGGCGTCAGCGACAGCGACGGCGATCTGGCCTTGAACGTCCTCAGCGGCAGCTTCCAGATGACGTCGACCGGCGTGCTCAACCTGACCACCGCCGACTTCGGCGACGACGGCCGCTACGGCTTCCTCGTCGACACCACGGCCGGCGCGGTCAGCGCCGGCTCTCTCGACGTCTCCGGCGCCGTGACGGTCGCCGACGGCGCCCAGTTCGGGCCGGAATTCAATGGGCTCCTGGGCGAAGCGTTCACGGGCAACGTGATCACCGCCGGCGCGCTGACCGTGGACGGCGACATCGCCGACAAGCTCTCCAAGAACACCCCGTTTCTCTACGAAACGACCCTGGCGCTGGCGCCGGGCGACCCGAACGCCATCATCGTCACCGTGACGCCGAAGACAGCGGCGCAGCTCGGGCTCAACGTCAATCAGGCGGCCTTGTACGGCTCGGCGCTCGAGGCGCTGTCCGGCGACGTCGCTCTCGGCGCCGCCCTGGCCAGCCTGCAAAGCCAGAACGACGTCTTGGCGGCGTTTGACCAGTTGCTCCCGGAATACGCCGGCGCGGCGCTGCAGTTCGCCGTCGCCAACGTCGACGGCGCGGTCGGCGCGGTCGGCAACCGTCTCGACGCCGTGCGCGGCGGCCGGGACGCGGCGGCCGGGGTTTGGATCCAGGAGTTCGCGACCTACCTCGACCACGAAGACAGCGGCATGGGCGACGCCTACCGCGGCGACGGCTTCGGCATCGCGGCCGGCGTCGACCGCCCGTTCGGCCCCTTCTACGCCGTCGGCCTGTCCGGCGTGATCGCGTCGAGCCGGTTCGAGCAGCCGACCACGTTCGACGACCCGCTCAGCGTCACCTCGTTCGAACTCGGCGCCTACGCGGCGGCCCAGCTCGGCCGCGTGATGGTCGATTTCTACGGAGCCGGCGGGGCCGACTACTTCGACAGCTCGCGTACCGTGCGCCTCGGCGCGTTCGAAAGCACGGCGACCGCCGATTGGACCGGCTATCACGCCGCCTCGTCGCTGCGCGCGGCGATCGAGCTCAACCCCAACGGACGCTTTTTCGTCCGGCCGGCGGTGTCGGTCGACTACCTGATGCTCGAAGAACAGGGCTACTCGGAGTCAGGCGGCGGCACCGGAGTCGATCTTGAAGTCGACGACCGCTCGTCGGACATTTTCTCGAGCACGGCGTCGTTGTCCGTCGGCGGCACGTTCAACCGCAACGGCCGCGTCTGGTGGTCGCCGCGGCTGCGGGCCGGCTACCGCGTCGAGCACGCGGGCGACGCGGGCCTGACCTCGGCGCGCTTCGTCGGCAGTCCGGACTTCTTCGACCTGCAGGCCGGCGACCTGCCGGACTCCGGCGCCATCTTCGGCTTCACGTTCGCCGCCGGCAGCCGCTATTCCTCCTTCGCCTTCGACTACGACGCGGATCTGCGCGACGGCTTCGACCGCCACGTGGCGCGTCTGGCGTTCCGCTTCCTGTTCTAGCCACGGCGCGGCGCCGACTCGACCGACAGGTGGACCCGATGCGACTTGCACGGCGGCCCTTCCTCGACGCGCGCGCGCTGGCGGCGGCGGCGCTCGCCGCGGCCGCGACGGCCTGTTCGACGGCGCCGCCGTCGAACCAGTCCAACGCCTGCGCGATTTTCGCCGAAAAGGACGGCTGGTGGGACGCGGTGCGCGATTCCGAACGCCGCTGGGGCGTGCCGGCGCACGTGCAGCTGGCGATCATCAAGCAGGAGTCGAGCTTCGACGACGACGCCAAGCCGCCGCGCAAGAAGTTTCTCTGGGTGGTCCCGACGCTCGCCCGCGAGTCCTCGGCGCGCGGCTACGCGCAAGCCACGGAGTCGACCTGGGAGTGGTACAAGCGCGAGGAAGGCAGCCGCTTCGCGCGCCGCGATTCGTTCCGCTCGGCCGCCTACTTCGTCGGCTGGTACGGCGACAAGAGCCATGAGCTGTCGCGCATCGACAAGGACGACGCGCGCAACCTCTATCTCGCCTATCACGAGGGCCACGGCGGCTACAACCGCGGCTCCTGGCGCAACAAGCCGAACCTGCGCGCCACCGCCGACAGGGTCGCCGACCGGGCCGAGACCTACCGCCGCCAGATCAAATCCTGCCGAAAGCGGCTCGACCGGCATTTTCTTTGGTTTTTCTAACGGAGAGGGCGACGCTTCCGCTTCCGGGCCCGCCCGACTCGCGGAAATGTCGCCGCCATGGGCATGGCCGCACGCAAATCGAACGAACCCGCGCCGGGGTCCTACACCGCGCGCGACATCGAGGTCCTCGAGGGCCTTGAACCTGTCCGCCGCCGCCCCGGCATGTACATCGGGGGCACCGACGACCGGGCGCTGCACCATTTGTTCGCCGAGGTTCTCGACAACGCGATGGACGAGGCGGTCTCCGGCCACGCCGACCGCATCGAAGTCCACCTCGGCGCCGACGGCTTCGTCACGGTCACCGACAACGGCCGCGGCATACCGGTCGATCCGCACCCCAAGTTCAAGAAAAAGTCGGCCCTTGAGGTGATCCTCACGACCCTGCATTCGGGCGGCAAGTTCAACGACAAAGTCTATCAGACCTCCGGCGGTCTGCACGGCGTCGGGGTGTCGGTGGTCAACGCCCTCGCCGAAGAGCTGGTGGTCGAAGTGGCGCGCGACAAGAAGCTCTACCGCCAGAGCTTTTCGCGCGGCCTGCCGCTGACTGAATTGGAGAAAGCCGGGGCCGCGCCGAACCGCCGCGGGACCATGGTGCGATTCCGCCCCGACCCGCAGATCTTCGGCCTCGGGGCCGGATTCAAGCCGGCGCGCGTGTTCGCCATGGCGCGCTCCAAGGCCTACCTGCGGCGCGGCGTGACGATCCGCTGGAAGTGCGACGCCGAGCTCGTCGACGGATCCGAGACGCCGGCCGACGCGGTGTTTTTGTTTCCCGGCGGTCTCGCCGACTTCCTCGCCGAGCAGATCAAGGGCCAGAACACGGTCACGACCGACGCCTTCACCGGACGTGTGGAGCGCGACGGCGGCCACGGCGGCGTCGAATGGGCGATCGTTTGGCTGCCGCAGGGCCACGGCGACGCCGACGGTTTCGTGCGCTCCTACTGCAACACGGTCCCGACGCCGGAAGGCGGCACCCATGAAGCCGGCCTGCGCGCCGCCCTCACCAAGGGTCTGCGCGCCTACATGGAGCTGAAGGGCGACAAGCGCGTCGGCGGCGTCACCGCCGAAGACGTCATGGTCGGCGCCGGGGCGATGGTGTCGGTGTTCATCCGCGAGCCGGAGTTCCAGGGTCAGACGAAAGAAAAACTCGCCAGCGCCGAAGCCGCGCGGGTGGTCGAAAACGCCATCCGCGACCCGTTCGACCATTGGCTCGCCGCGGCGCCGAAAGAGGCCGACAAGCTCGTCGCCTTCGTCGTCGAGCGGTCCGAGGACCGCCAGCGCCGGCGCAAGGAGCGCGACGTCCAGCGCAAGTCGGCGACCCGCAAGCTGCGCCTGCCCGGCAAGCTCGCCGATTGTTCGCGCGCCGGCTCCGACGGCACCGAAATCTTCCTGGTCGAGGGCGACTCCGCCGGCGGCTCGGCGAAACAGGCGCGCAACCGCGCCACCCAGGCGGTGCTGCCGCTGCGCGGCAAGATCCTCAACGTCGCCAGCGCCGGGCGCGACAAGATCTCCGCCAACCAGGAACTCAACGACCTGTCGCTGGCGCTCGGCTGCGGCACGGGGCCGTCGTTCAAGCTCGACGATCTGCGCTACGAACGCGTGATCATCATGACCGACGCCGACGTCGACGGGGCCCACATCGCGGCGCTGTTGATCACGTTCTTCCTCCGCTCGACGCCGGGCCTGATCGAAACCGGCCGCCTCTATCTCGCCGCCCCGCCGCTGTTCAAGCTCTCGCGCGGCGCCAAGATCGTCTACGCCCGCGACGACGCCCATAAGGACGAGCTCATCGCGTCGGAGTTTCCCGCCAACGCCAAGGTCGACGTCAGCCGCTTCAAAGGTCTCGGCGAAATGATGCCGGCGCAATTGAAGCAGACGACCATGAGTCCGGAGTCGCGCACGCTGGCGCGGGTGACGATTCCGGAGGGCGGCGAAAACGACGTCGCCGCCCTCGTCGAGACGCTGATGGGCAAGAAGGCCGAGCTGCGCTTCCGCTACATCCAGGACAACGCCGAGTACGCGCCCGACCTCGACGTCTAGGACCGTTCGCCGAAGATCGTCCGGCCGCCGACGGTCGCGACCACCTGCGACGCCGGTCGGTCGCCGTCGCGGTCGAAGCGCACGCTGACGCCGACCATCTCCTCGATGAAGAAGTTCACGCCGTCGCCGGTCAGCAGCTGCGCTTCGCCGAAGCCGGGCACGAACATGAACACCTGACCGGCGAACTCGCTGACCACGATGTCGCCGCCCTGCGGCATGGCGTAGGTCCCCGCCAGCGCCGCACGCTGGGCGTCGTCGAGCGCGATCAGCCGCGGCCGGTGCGGCGCCGGCCGGTTCGACGCCAGGGGCGTGACGTCCACGGCGCCAAGCGCCGGGCGTTCCACGCCCTCGCCGGTGCGCGCCGCGACCAGCTTCTCCAGCAGCGCCCAGATCGCCGCGCCGTCGACCGGAACGTCATTGTCCATGTCCGACAGGTGCGCGACGACGATGTCGTGTTCGGGAATCACGAACAGCGCCTGGCCGCCGGTGCCGCTGCCGGCGTAGACGGCGGTCTGGTCCAACGTCGGATAATCCGCGCCCAGGGCGCCCGGCTCATAGATCCACCACAGGCGGCCGTAGCCGCGCCCGTCGTCGAGTTCGGTGCGGGGCGCGAACGTCTCCGCGATCCAGGCCGCCGGCAGCAGCTGCGCGCCGTTCCAACGGCCGTCCTGCAGAAACAGCTGGCCGACGCGCGCCAGGTCGCGGGCGGACATGCGGATCGGATGCGCCGGCACATGCGACCGGCTCGGCGCATAGCTGCGCCGCTGGTCGCCGACGTCGTAGTCCTGCATCCCGAGCGGATCGGCGAGCCGGCGGCGCAGGGCCTCGAAATAGTCTTCGCCGGCGCGCGCCTCGAACGCCGTCTCGGCGGCGTTGAAGTCCCAGTTGTTGTAGTACCAGTTCGTCCCCGGCGCATGGCTGTCGCGCTCCGGCAAGTTGGCCAGCATGCTCGAGCCGGCGTAGGCGGACTCGTGGTAGACGCCGGAGCGCGCCGTGATCAGATCGCCGAACGTCGCCGTGCGTTCTTGCGCCGTCAACGGCGGCGCGTCCTCCAGACCGAGATCGTCGACCGTCTCGTCCATCGCGATGAGGCCGTCGCGCACCGCCATGCCGTAGAGCGCATTGGCGACGCTCTTGCGGACCGAGCGGATCTGCAGCGGCCGGTCGACCGCGCCCCAGGCCGCGAAGACCCGGCCTTGGCGCACGGCGACCACCGCCGCGGACTTGTTTTCGTCGGCGAAGTCGTGCGCCTCCTCCAACGCCGCGGCCGAAAATCCCGCCTCCGCGGGATCGACGTAGGCGCGCCACGGCCCGGACGCGGCGCCGTCGCCGTCGCCCGATGAGGCGCATCCGGCCAGCGCCGCCGCCAGGACCGCGCCCGCCCATGTCGGCCGGCGAAAAGCTCTGTTGCTCATGTCGCTTCCTTTACACATGTCAAAGTTCCTACGGTGACTCGTTCTCGAACGGCGTTTCGTCGTCGTCGGCTAGGCGGCTCGCCGCGTCCCATGAAGGCGCCAGGCCCGTGCGGATTCGCGGAACGCGCGCATGCGGGCGCTGGGCGCCTCGCGACTCGGCGCGAGCCAGTCGATGGCGTTGGACGCGGTCTTCGGCGACATGCGCACCGCCGGCGCGACGGCCAAGGCGAGCGCCGCGGCGACGGCGAACGCGAGGCCGGCGTGGCGGGAGGCCCGGATCGGCCGTCTCTCGGATTCAGGATTCAAGAGTCGTTCGACCCGTTGCACGATCGGCGACCCGGCCGCCGACGCCGCGCCGGGCGCCGGCGGCGCCCTCGACACCAGCGCGGCGAGCGCGCGCGACAGCGACTCGCGGTCGCCGGTCAGGCCGACGGCGAAATCGTCCGCCGCCTTCTCCGACGCCGCGCCGAGCCGGGCGCGCGCCAAGCGGTTGAGCGGCTGAAACGGCGTCAGGACCGCGACCGCGCCGGCGCACGCCATCCAAAAATTGTCGCCGCGCGCCAAATGCCCGAGTTCGTGCGCCAGAAGGCTGCGCTGCTGGTCAAGCGGCAAGGTCGTGAAGGTATCGGCCGGCACGCAGATCTCGGACGCGCCGACGGCGGCGGGCGCCGGAACGGTTGCCGACACCGTGACCCTTGGGGCGCGGCGCGACCGCAGCCGGGCCAGGGCTCCCGCGTCCCGCACGACGGCGTCCGGCGCCGCGGCGCGGCGTCCAAGGATGCGGCCGCGGGCCATGGCGCCGCGCGCCGTCGCGACGACGAAGACCAGAGGCACGAGGGCGAACGCCGCCGCGAGCAGCCCGCTGATCCGCCAATTGGAAAGCGCCGCGTAGGCCGCCGCCGGCAGGTCGATGGACATCAGCGACGGCGCCGCGCCGAGCGATTGCGCCGTCGCGGTCGCCAGCGGCAGCGTCGCCGCGACGCGCCACACCCAGGCTTCGTCATTCGGCGCCAGCGGCGTCCAGCGCGCGAGCGCCCAGGCGCCGCCGACGGCCGCGGTGCTGTGGACGAGGTAGGTCGCCAGCCACGCCAAGCCGGCGTTGGCGGTCACCACCAAAACCACCTCGGCGAAAGCAGACGGGGTCACGACTCGCCTCGCTCGCGCCGCGCCAGCATGTCGCGCAGGACCTCGGCGTCGCCTTCGCGCACCTCGGACTTGGACACCGCGAACCGGATCAGCGCCGCCGAGTCGCCGCCGAACAGGCTCTTGCGCACGCTGTCGAGCTGCGCCGCGGCGACGTCCTCGCGCGTCACCAGGACGCGGTACAGATATTCGCGGCCGTCGACGCGGTGGGCCAGGACGCCTTGCCGCTCCAGCCGGTGCAGCATCGCGCCGAGCGTGCCGCGCGCCCATCCCTGGTTCGCCAGCGCCTTGTGAATGTCGTTGGCCGCCGCTTCCGCGCGCTCCCACAAGACGGAGAGGATCGCCAATTGCGGCTCGGTGAGGTTGCGCAAGCTCTTCATGTTTACATGTGTAAAGGATAGCGTTCGCGGCCGTCAATCGGCGATGCGACCAACGACGGCGCCGGTTTCGCCCCCGCTCGTCTCAAGGCTTCGTGATCGGCCCCGCGAGGCATGGACGGGCGCCGCGGCTCCGGGCCATAGTCCGACGCGACGTTGAAGCTGTGGGGGAACCACCGATGAAATTCACGAGCCTGCGGCTCGCGGCCGCCGTGTGCGTTTTGGCGGCGGCCTGCACCGAGGCCGGCGACACCGGCGCCGACTCCGACGAACCGAAAGACCCGATCGAGCCGGTCGTCTACGAGCCCGATCCCTACCCGTCCACCTATGCGCCGCTGACCCAGGAAACCGTCGCCGTCACCAACGCGACGATCCTCGACGGCGTCGGCGGTCAGATCGACGGCGGCACTCTGGTGTTCTCCGCCGGCCGCATCACCGCTCTCGGTCCGGACGCGGCGGTTCCCGACGGCGCCGCGGTGATCGACGCGCAAGGCCGCTGGGTCACGCCCGGCATCATCGACGTCCACTCGCACCTCGGCGTCTACCCGAGCCCCGGCCTTAACGCGCATTCGGAAGGCAACGAGGCCACCTCGCCGGTGACCGCCGAAGTCTGGGCCGAGCATTCGGTCTGGCCGCAGGACGACGGCTTCAACGCCGCGCGCGCCGGCGGCGTCACCACGCTGACGATTCTGCCCGGCTCGGCGAACCTGTTCGGCGGCCGCGGCGTCACCCTGCGCAACGTCCCGGGCCGCACCGTCCAGGACATGAAGTTTCCCGGCGCGCCCTACGTGTTGAAGATGGCCTGCGGCGAAAACCCCAAGCGGGTCTATTCCAACAGCGGCCCGTCGACACGCATGGCCAACGTCGCGGGCTACCGCGCGGCGTGGCAGAAGGCCCGCGACTACAAACAAAAGTGGGACGACTACGTCGAGGCGTCAGGCGAAGGCGAGGAGCAGGATCCGCCGTCGCGCGACTTCGAACTCGACACGCTGATGGGCGTGCTCAACGGCGAGATCAAAGTGCAGATGCACTGCTACCGCGCCGACGACATCGGCCAGGTTCTCGATCTGATGAAGGAGTTCGACTACCAGGTCTCCGCCTTCCACCACGCCGTCGAGGCCTACAAGGTCGCCGACAAGCTTCGCGACAACGGCGTGTGCGCGGCGATGTGGGCCGACTGGGGCGGCTTCAAAGCCGAAGCCTACGACTCGATTCGCGAAAACATTCCGATGGTTCACGCCGCCGGCGCCTGCGCCCTGATCCACTCCGACGACGCGTTCGGGGTCCAGCGCCTCAACCAGGAGATCGCCAAGGCGCTCGGCGACGGCAACCGCGCCGGGTTGAACATCTCGAAGGCCGACGCCTGGCGCTGGGTGTCGTCGAACCCGGCCAAGGCGGTCGGAGTCGACGGCGAAACCGGATCGCTGGAGGTCGGCAAACGCGCCGACGTGGTGATCTGGAGCGCCGATCCGTTCTCGACCTACGCTGTCGCCGACCGGGTCTACGTCGACGGCGCCGCCGTCTACGACCGCGCCGATCCGGCGCTGCAGGCGGTGTCCGATTTCATGCTCGGCCAGCCGGCCCGGGAGGCGAACTGATGTTGCGCACGATCACCAGCACCCTTGTGGCGCTCGCCGGCTTGACGGCGGCGGGGGCCCAAACCGTGGCCGTCACCGGCGGCCGCGTCGTCACCAACACCAACGCCGGCGTCATCGACGGCGGCACCGTGGTGTTCACCAACGGACGCATCACCGCGGTCGGCCCGAACGTCGCCGTGCCGTCGGGCGCCCGCGTCATCGACGCGCAAGGCAAGTGGGTGACGCCGGGCCTGTTCGCGCCCTTCACCCAGCTCGGCATGGTCGAAATCGCGCTTGAGAATTCGGGCAACGATTCCAACGCCGGCGAGTCGCAGTTCTCCGTTGCGCTGAACGTCGCCGACGCGTTCAACCCCAACTCCGCTCACATCCCGCCGGCGCGCGTCGAAGGCGTGACCCGGGCCGGCGTCTATGGCGGCGGGTCCGGGGACTCGATGTTCGGGGCCACCGGCGCCGTCGTCGACACCACCGGACGCCTGGACTCGATCACCCAACGCGACGCGTTCGTCTACGCCGTCTATTCCAACGGCGGATCGCGGATGTCGGCGATGACCTGGCTCGACGCGGCGTTCGCCGACGCGCGGGCGTTTCCGGGCCGCTACCAGAACGGCGGCCAGGGCGACGCGCTCAACCGCCTCGACGCGGCCGCCCTGCGCCCGGTCGTGCGCGGCGACGTTCCGCTGTTGATTTTCGCCAACCGCGCGTCGGACCTTCTGGATCTGATTGAGTTCAAGCGCCGCAACGCGCCGGTCGACCTGATCATCGCCGGCGCCGACGAGGCCCATCTGGTCGCCGACCAGCTGGCCGCGGCCGACATCGACGTGCTCGTCAACCCGGTCGACAATCTGCCGGGAAGCCTGGCCGGCCTGGCGGCGTCGTTCGACAGCGCGCAGGTGCTGCAGGACGCCGGCGTGCGCTACGCGTTCCTGTTGTCGGAGAGCGACTACTTCAACGTCCGGCTGCTGACCCAGGACGCCGGCAACGCCGTCACCCACGGGCTGGCCTGGGACGACGCCTTTCGGGCGATCTCCCTGTCGCCGGCGGAGATGTTCGACCTCGACGACCGCTTCGGCTCGCTGGAGCCCGGCAAGACCGCCGACGTCGTGATTTGGGACGGCGATCCCCTGGAGGTCTTGTCTTCGGCCGAAACGGTGTTCATCGACGGCGTCGCCACCGACATGACGACCCGCCAGTCCAAGTTGCGCGACCGCTACATGAACCTGCCGCAGCCGGGCGACCGGCCGCTGGCCTACATCAAGCCTTAGGCGAGCCCGGAGTCCGGCCGCCCGGCCGGGCTCCGGCGCCGCCTAGCCGGCGGCGTCGCGCACCATGTGGCTGAGATTTTCCAGAGTCGCATTGCCGACGAGCACGGCCAGGCACGCGGCGCCCGATCCGGCCGCGGCGACCGATCCGGGACGCCGCGCCACATAGACGCCCTCCACCAGCGCCCCATGCGGCGCGCTTCGACGCTTGAGTCCGATCAGGTGCGGCAGATTGAGTGCGAGCGCGAGCGCCGGCCCGCCGAGAAGAATCGCGGGATGGTCGAGAAATTCGCCCGGCGGCCCGGACGGAAACAAGCCGCGGGCCCAGCGCCAGCCGAATTCGTAGAATCCGACGTTCGCGGCGATGAACAGCATCGCCGGCGAGCTCAACGCGCCGCCAAGGCCTGCACCGTCTCAAGCGCGCACGGATCGCCGTTTTCGACCCTCCGCACGGTGCGCAGGCTGACCCCGGCGGCGCCGGCCAGGTGCTCTTGCGACCAGGAACGGTCGCGCCGCAGATCGCGGATCCGGGCGGCCAGGCCGCCGCCGTCCATCGGGTTCGCCATGCCATGCTCCGCCGTCGACGCCACGCCCGCCGACGCTAAGCGGCCGCCTCCCGCGCGGCCACGCCAATCCTGCGACTGGCGGCGGCGCGCGGTCCAGACCGCGGCTCGGCCGCCGCTTCCTGTCCGGTTTCGTTGACTTGCCGCGCGCGGCGCCTATGTTGCAGCGCAATCGTGACGCGGCCGCAATTCGGCGGCCGCCCCGCCGGCTTGGGATGACAGCGCCGGCGACACCGCTGAGGGCGCATGTCTTTCAAGGAACTGGGGCTCAGCCCCGAACTTCTGCAAGTGATCGAGGACGCCGGCTACACCGAACCCACGCCGATCCAGCGTGAGGCGATCCCGCACGCGCTGGCCGGACGTGACATTCTCGGCGTCGCCCAGACCGGAACCGGCAAGACCGCGTCTTTCACCTTGCCGATGATCGATCGTCTGGCGCAAGGCCGCGCCAAGGCGCGGATGCCGCGCACGCTCATTCTCGAGCCGACGCGCGAACTCGCCGCCCAAGTGGCGGAAAACTTTGAAAAATACGGCAAGCGCCACAAGCTGACGATGGCGCTGCTGATCGGCGGCGTGTCGTTCGGCGACCAGGATCGGCTCCTGACCCAGGGCGTCGACGTGCTGATCGCCACCCCGGGCCGGCTGCTCGACCATTTTGAACGCGGCAAGCTGCTGCTCAACGGCGTCCAGGTGATGGTGGTCGACGAAGCCGACCGGATGCTCGACATGGGATTCATCCCCGACATCGAGCGGATCTTCAAGCTGACGCCGTTCACCCGCCAGACGCTGTTCTTCTCCGCCACCATGCCGCCGGAGATTCAGCGCCTGACCAATCAATTCCTGCAGAATCCGATCCGCATCGAAGTTGAGCGCAAGGCGACCGCGGCCGAAACCGTGACCCAGCGCATCGTCCGCATCGGATCCTCGACGCCGAAAGACAAGCGCGCCGCGCTGCGCAAGGCGATCGACAGCTGCACGATCAACACCGCGATCGTGTTCTGCAACCGCAAGCGCGACGTCGACGTCGTCGCCCGCTCGCTGCAGCGCCACGGCTACAAGGCGTCGCCGATCCACGGCGACCTGCCGCAGTCGGTGCGCACCGCGACGCTCGACAGCTTCCGTCGCGGCGAGATCAACCTCCTGGTGGCCAGCGACGTCGCCGCGCGCGGCCTCGACATTCCCGACGTCAGCCAAGTGTTCAATTTCGACGTCCCGCGCCACCCGGAAGACTACATCCACCGCATCGGCCGCACCGGCCGCGCCGGCCGGTCGGGCGAGTCGTTCACCATCGTGACGCCGGAGGACCGCAAGTCTCTGGCCGCGGTGGAGCACATGCTGGGCACGAAAATCGTCGAAGTCGGAGCCACGGCGCCGGCCAAGGCCGCCGCCACGGCCGAAAAACCCGCCGAGACAGCTGAGCGCCGGCCGGAGCGGGCCGACTCGCCGGCGCCCGCCGCCGCCGCCGCCGAAACCGCGAAGCCGCCGCGGCGCGACTCCCGCAAAACCGAGCGCCCGAAGAACGCGGAGCGGCCGCCCGAGAAAAAGGCCGACCGCCCGGAACCCGCGCCGCGCCCGGCGCGCGACAAGGCCCCGGCGCCCAAGGACGAACCGCGCGGCGGACGGCGCGGACCGAAGCCCGACAAGCCCGAACCGGGCGACCGCGGCGGGCGCACGGTCGGCCTCGGCGATCATACGCCGGCCTTTCTCCTCAAGCCGGTTCCGGCTGGCGGACGCGAATCCTAAGAGCGTTAACGGAATTTTTGACCTCGTCGCCTAGGGTCCGCGCAACCGACTGCGAAAACCGACGAGGCCGAACGTGATTCACGACGCCGGCGCCTACAGCCTTGAAACCGCGCGCGCCGTCCTCAGCGAGATGGAATCACGCGGAGTCTCGCCGACGCCGCAGAATTTCTTTCTGTGGTCGGCCTTCGTCACCAACGACAACCCGGCGTTGGCCGACGACATCCGCGCGCGGATCGAATCCGGAGCCGCGTTCGACGCCGACGCCAACCGGGCGTTGTTCGAAAAACACTGCGGCCACCTCGGGGCCGGCGAATCGGTGATCGACGCCAGCGGGCGCATCGAGAGCGCCTTCGGCCAGATCATGGCCAGCCTCGAAGACCACCACAACAACACCCGCGCCTACGGCGACGCGCTCAAGGGCGCGTCGGGCGAGCTCAACGGCGACGTCGACGAGGCGATGCTGCGCGAAATGGTGCAGCGCCTGGCCGTCGCCACCGACGAAATGCGGGCCCACTCCGAACATCTCGAAAGCAGCCTCGCCGACACCCGTCAGGAAGTCGCCGAGCTGCGCACGAAGCTGGAAAAAGTGCGCGAGGACGCCCTCACCGACGCCCTCACCGGCCTCGCCAACCGCAAGCGCTTCGACGACACGATGCGCGCCGCCCGTTTCGCCGCCGACGCCACCGGCGAGCCTTTGTGCCTGGTGATGGCCGACATCGACCACTTCAAGCGCTACAACGACACCTGGGGCCATCAGACCGGCGACCAGATCATCCGCTTCGTCGCCGGCTGCATCTTGCGCAGCGCCGCGGACACGCATCTGGTGTCGCGCTACGGCGGCGAGGAATTCGCGGTCGTGATGCCGAACACCCAGCTCGAGACCGCCACCGAAATCGCCGAGCGCATCCGCACCACGATCGAAACCAAAAAACTGCTGCGCCGCTCGACCAGTGAAAATCTCGGCAACGCCACCATCTCCCTGGGAGTCGCGGCGCACCGGCCCGGCGAAGAGGTGTGGGAGCTGATCGAACGCGCCGACAAGGCGCTCTACGCGTCCAAGCGCGACGGCCGCAACCGCGTCACCGTCAGCGGTTCGGACGCGGCCAAACGCTCCGCAGCCTGACTTAAGGCCACGTCTCCAATCCACCGCATGACGCGCCCGCGCCCTCGACGCGGCGGCCGAAGACCTGTTCTATCGCGTCGGCGGCCGACGGGGAGACGACATGGCGATGCGCGACGCGGTCTTGCGGTCGGGCCAGGGCGAGCGCTGGTTTCGCTGGCGCGGCAAGGACGTCAGCCGGGTCGAAAACCTCTCCGACATCGTCTTCGCCCTCGCCGTCACTCTGATCGTCGCCCAAGACGTGCCGGACACCTTCGTCGAACTCGCCGGCCTGTGGCGCGACGTTCTGGCCTCCGGCTTGTGCTTCGCCTTGCTGCTGTTGATCTGGCGCTCGCACTACATCTTTTTCCGCCGCTACGACCTTGAGGACGGGCTCACGGTGGCGCTGAACTCAGCGTTGCTGCTGCTGGTGATCAGCTTCGCGTTTCCGTTGAAGTTCCTCGCCGATTTTCTCGTGCTCCTGTACACCGGCGGCTTCGAGTCGAGCGCCGACATTCGGGCCGTCCTGTCGCTGGATCAAGCGCCGATCCTGACCGTCGTCTACGCCCTGGGCTACGCCGCCGTGTTCGGGGTTTTCGGCTTGATGTACCGCCACGCCGGCGCCTTGGCCGACGCCCTCGACCTCACCGACGCCGAACGGGCGCTGACGCGCGTCGAAGTCAGCCGCAACATCGGCCACGTCGCCGTCGCCCTCGTCGTCATCGCGACGGCGCTGTTCGCGCCGCAGCCGTTCAACGTCGTTTCAGGCGCCTTGTTCATGAGCTTGGGCGTTGTGCAGGCCTTGATCGGGCGGCGCACCCTGAAACGCTTGAAGCGCGCCGACGCGGATCAGGCCGGCGCCGTCGCGGCCAGCGACGGCCGCTGAGCGACCGCCGCGTAGAACCGCGTCAGCCGCGGCCGGCCGGCGCGCCAGTCGATCTCCGGCCGGCGAAAGTCGAGGTAGCCCAGCGTCACCGCCACCGACAGCGCCGGAAATTCAACCGAGCGCTCGAATCGAACGCTGTCGCGCTCGAGCCAATCGGCGGCGCGTTCAATCGCCGTGCGCCAGCGGACGATCCACGTCGGACTTTGCTCGGAGTCGGGCCGCCGCGTCTCCTGCACCGTGCGCACGGCGACGTCGAGAACGCCGTCGGCGACCGCCCGCAGCCGCGCCCCCGCCCAGCCGGCCTCGCCTTCGACCGGGATCAGGCGCGGCGCGGCGAGCGTGTCGACGAAGTTCGCGATGACGGCGGAATCGAACAGGCCCTCGCCGTCGTCGCGGACCAGGGTCGGAACCAGCCCCAGGGGGTTGGCGGCGATCAGCTCCGGCGGGTCGCACATCGGGTCCGCCGGCTCCCAGGCGATGCGGTCGCCGAGCCCCTTCTCGTGGATCAGGACGCGGACGTTGCGGACGTAAGGCGACGCCGGCGAGCCGAACAGCTTCATGTCTTCTTCCGTTTGCCGGACTTGGGTTTCTTCGCCTTCGCCGCGCGCGCCACGGCGAGCGCCTTGCGGGCCCAGACGGCGGCTTCGTCGCGGTCGTCGAGCGCCGCGTCGGGCAAGCTCCAGTAGCCCATCTCCTGGGGTTGGCCCGCGTGCGGGCCCTTCTTCGGCGTGAACAAGAACGGTTGCGCCCCCGCGCCGCCGAGTTCGGCTTTCAGCGCGTCGTCGGTTTTCAGATAGATCACGTCGTCGTCGGCGAGGCCGAACATCACGTCGTCGGCGTAGATTCCGGCGCCGCCGAACATCCGGCGGACGCTCACCGGTCCCAACTCCTCGAACACCTCGGCGACGAAATCAGCGAAGCCGTCGCTCAGCGCCACCTTAGTCTTCGTCGACGAAGGGGTTGAGGGTGACGCTCTCGCCGCAGCCGCAGGCGTCGGACTGATTCGGGTTTTCGAACACGAACTTCTGGTGCAAGGCCGAGGTTTCGTAGTCGATCTTGGAGCCGAGCAGGAACAACACCGCCTTGGCGTCGACCAGGATCTTGACGCCGTTGTCCTCGACCGTCTCGTCGAGCGGCGCCGGCGCCTCGGCGTAGTCCATGACGTATTCCATGCCGGCGCAGCCGCCGTTCTTGACCCCGACGCGCAGGTAGCCCGAGCCGCGCTGCGCCATCACCGCCTTGACGCGGTCGGCGGCCTTGTCGGTCAGGGTCACGAGCTTGGGACGGGATCGGGGCATCATCTCCTCAAAGCATGTTCAGTTGCAGGCGGGCTTCGTCGGACATCCGCGTCATGTCCCACGGCGGGTCGAACACCAGGTTCACTTTGACGTCGAGGACTCCGTCGACGCCGCGCGCCGCGTCCTCCACCCAGCCCGGCATTTCGCCGGCGACCGGGCAGCCGGGCGCGGTCAGGGTCATGTCGACCGTCACCACCATGTCGTCGGACACGTCGACCTTGTAGATCAGGCCGAGTTCGTAAATGTCGACTGGGATCTCGGGGTCGTGGACCGTCTTGAAGGCGGCGATCAGATCGTCGGTCAGGCGCGCGAGTTCGCCCGGCTGCAGGGACGTGCTCGTCCCGCTGTCGGCGGGCCCGGCGTCGGGGCTCGAAAGGTCGATCATGTCGCGCGCGGTGTCTTCCATGTCCCTAACCTAGGATGTCTCGCGCCTTTTCGAAGGCCTCGAGGAAGGTGTCGACGTCTTTTTCCGTATTGTACATGGCGAAACTCGCCCGCAGCGACGATTGGCAGTCGAAACGGCGCATCAACGGTTCGGCGCAATGCGAGCCGGCGCGCACCGCGACGCCGAAACGGTCCATGATCTGGGCGAGGTCGTGGGCGTGGGCGCCTTTGACGTCGAAGGCGACGATCGCGCCCTTGCCCGGCGCGTCGCCGAGGATGCGGACGTCGTTCCACTTCTTCAGGCCGTCCTGGGCTTTTCGCATCAGCCGCGTCTCGTGGTCCATGGCCGCCTGGCGGTCGATCGTCTCGACGTAGCGGATCGCGGCCCCGAGGCCGATGGCGTCGATGATCGACGGGGTGCCGGCCTCGAACTTCTGCGGCGGGTCGGCGAAGGTGACGGCGTCCTCCGACACGCTCTCGATCATTTCGCCGCCGCCCTGGAACGGGCGCATGCGCTTGAGGTGCTTTTTCTTGGCGTAGAGCGCCCCGGCGCCGGTCGGCCCGTAGAGCTTGTGGCCGGTGAAGACGTAGAAGTCGGCGTCGAGCGCCTGCACGTCGGTCTTCGGCAGATGCACCACCGACTGCGAGCCGTCGAGCAGACAGAGCGCGCCGGCCTCGTGCGCCAGGCGGACGATCTCCGCCGCGTCGGTGATGGTGCCAAGCACGTTCGACATGTGGGTCATGGCGACGAGCTTGGTCTTGGGGCCGAGAAGCTTGGCGTAGGCCTCCATGTCGAGCGACCCGTCGTCGGCGACCGGGGCCCATTTCAGGACCGCGCCGTTGCGCTCGCGCAGGAAGTGCCAGGGGACGATGTTGGAGTGGTGCTCCATCTGCGACACCACGATCTCGTCGCCGGCGCCGATGTCGTCCGACAGACCGTTGGCGACGATGTTGATCGCCTCGGTCGAGCCGCGGGTGAAGACGATCTCCTCGTCCGACTTGGCGCCGAGCAGCCGGGCGACGTCGCCGCGCGCGCCCTCGAAGGCCTCGGTCGCCTCGTTGGCGAGGGTGTGCAGGCCGCGGTGCACGTTGGCGAACGAATGCTCCATGACCCGGGTCATGGCGTCGATCACCGCCTTGGGTTTTTGCGCCGAGGCGCCGGAGTCGAGATAGACCAGCGGCTTGTCCCAGATGGTGCGCTGGAAAATCGGAAAATCGGCGCGGACTTTTTCGACGTCGAAACCCTTCGGCCCCGCGCAGCCGCCGGTTTTGGTCATGGTCTCGGTCACAGGCGCGTCCCCAGCCAGCTCGTGATCAATTCACGAAGCCGCGCGCGCGTCCCCTTGTCGGCCACGCCGTCCACGGCTTCTCCCAGAAAGGCTTCGATCAACAACGCCTTGGCGCGCGATTCTTCAAGCCCTCGCGACTGCATATAGAAGAGCTGCGCCGGATCAAGCGCGCCGACCGTGGCGCCGTGCGCGCATTCGACGTCGTCGGCGTAGATCTCAAGCTCCGGCTTGGCGTTGACGGCGGCCGTGTTCGACAACAAGAGCGCGTCGTGGCGCATCCGCGCGTCGGTCTTTTGCGCCGCCCGCTCGACCTTGATCTTGCCTTGGAAGACCCCGGTCGCCTTGCCCGTCACCGCGCCCTTGAAGGTCTCGCGGGTGACGCCGTGGGGAACGTCGTGGGTGACGGTCGTGGTCTGGTCGGCGTGCAGGTTCCCGTCGAGGAGGTAGGCGCCGTCGAGGGTCGCCGAGGCCCCCTCGCCCTGGTGCCGGACGTGGGTCTCCAGCCGCGCCAGCTTGGCCCCGAAGGCGAGCGTGGTTTGGTTGAGGACGGCGTTGGCCGACAGCTTCACGTCCGCCGTCGACACGAGCACGTCGTCGGCGGCTTCGGATTGCACCACAACGCGATCCAAACGCGCTCCGTCTTCGAGAAACGCTTCGACAAGGACGGACGAAAAGCCCGGCGTGTCGGCCTCGTAGCTTTCAAGAATCGTGGCCTCGGCGCCCTCTTGGATGAGAACGCCCACGCGCGCCATGCGGGCTGTGTTCGCCGCCTCGCCGATGAAGCGCAACCACACCGGGCGCGCGAAATCCTTGGGCACGACGATGAGCGGAATTTCGTCGTCGGCGGCGAGCGAAGCGGCCAAGGCGGCGAGCGGTCGTTCGGCCGCATGATTCGGCGCGTCCGGACTTTCCTTGACGTGCACCACACTCTCCGCGTCCGGGTCGTCCTCAGACCACCAGACGAACCGGCCGTCGACGAACACGATCTCCAAGGCGCCAAGGTCGGAGAACACGCCCGGCCGCTTCGGCGCCCGTTGCTCGGGCGCAGCCTCCAGGTCGCCGGGAGCTACGCGGGCCAAGTCCGACCACTTCCATTCTTCGACGCGGCGATGCGGCAGGCCGCGCGCCTCGAAGGCTTCCCAAGCCTCGGCTTGCCCCGCGCCGCGCTTGGGATCGGCGGCGAAGATCTCCGCCAGGGCCAGGTCGGCCGGTATGGGTTCGACCGCTGCGCTCACGCCGGCTCTCCTTCGTACTTTTCGTAGCCCTCGGCCTCGAGCGCGTCGGCGAGCTCCGGGCCGCCGGATTTGACGATGCGGCCGCCGAGCATGACGTGGACGGCGTCGGGCTTGATGTATTCCAAGAGCCGCTTGTAGTGGGTGATGACGAGCATGCCGCGGTCCGGGCCGCGCAGGCCGTTGACGCCGTCGGCGACGACTTTCAGCGCGTCGATGTCGAGCCCGGAGTCGGTTTCGTCGAGGACCAGGAAGCGCGGCTGGAACACCCGCGCCTGGAAGATCTCGAGCCGCTTCTTCTCGCCGCCGGAGAAGCCGACGTTGAGCGGCCGCTTG